>NZ_MUFD01000010.1:0-89340 GCF_001995405.1 Salinivibrio sp. AR640
CCCCAACGTCGTCCCTCCAACTCAAGATCAACTTGAAAAATTTTATGGAATTTTGTCGCTAAAAATAAATAGCTGCAAAACCTTAAAAAAACTCCACATTGAAGATAATTATAAAGAAAAGATATTCTATATCAGTGATGAAATTGTTCAGGTTAAACTGTTGTTGCAATCACTAGATGAGAAGATAACCTTTCACTTGAACGATGACTGGTTAAATAGGAAGAATAGAGAAGCTATAGCTGATTTGGGGGGGCGTTACACGTCTGAACTAAACGTAAAGCTTGAAATTTCAAAGGTATTTGAAGGGCTTGGAAGGACTCAAAACTTTTTTGATATATTTTACAAGCATATCGATAGTTTTCTAATTAAAGGGAAGAAGCTCCGAAATTGTGATGAAATATCTGAAGAATTAAACTTGATCGCTAAATCCTTAACTGATATCACAACGTTGTACCTAGAAATCGATTTTTCTAACTTGAGCCAGGTTCCAGTTGATAAATTTTGTGAATATATTTCCAATTGCCAAAATTCTATTTCCGAGTCGGAATCGGTTCTATGGAAACTCAGAGAAGAGTCAAAGAAGGATGGTAAGGAAGCAAGCTTTAGTGATAGGAACTCTCTTATTTTGAGAGAGTTAAGGGAGTTTGATTATGAGTGCGAAACTTTATGTGCATTCCTCAAGTCTGTAACAGTAAAATTATCTAACAATCCTTTTCTGCTCCTTGAAGGCGAAGCAGGAATTGGTAAGTCTCACTTACTGGCAGATGTCATTGAATCAAGAATTGCAGCAGGATATCCATCCCTATTTTTATTGGGGCAGCAACTTGCCACTGATGAGTCCCCTTGGATACAGATTCTTAAAAGACTACAACTAAATACCACATCAACAGAGTTTCTTGAAAAGCTAAACTTATATGGGCAAAAAAGGGGCAAAAGGTTTCTGATATGTATTGATGCCATCAATGAGGGAAATGGTAACAAGTTTTGGTCAGACAATATTAATAGTTTTGTTGATGAAATAAAAGGTTTTGAGTGGCTTGGCTTAATAATGTCAGTCAGAACAACGTATAAAGGCATTACAATATCAAATGAACAGGTATCTCGTAATAATTTCGAGACTCATAAACACGTAGGGTTTAATAATGTGGAGATGGAAGCCGTCAACTTATTTTATGACCACTACAATATAGAAAGACCGTCATCGCCTAATTTAAATCCAGAGTTTAAAAACCCTCTATTTATTAAGTTGTTGTGTGAAGGAATTAAAAAAAGTGGTTTAACTAAAGTTCCTGTAGGGTTTAATGGAATCTCTAAAATCTTAAGTTTTTTTGTTGAAGGCGTAAACACATCATTAGCTTCTCCAAAAAAATACAAATACGACCCTAGCTTTCCATTAGTTAATGATGCTCTTAATGAGCTAATCAAGGTTAAACTCGCTAATGATGGCAATAATATTTCTTTTAAAGATGCTCACTCAGTTGTCCAATCTGTCGTTCAAGACTATGTCAGCGATAAAACTTTTCTTAGTGCATTGATAGATGAAGGATTGCTGACTAAAGGCATTGTTCGCAATGAAGACAACTCAATTGAAGAAGTTGTTTATATATCTTTTGAAAGATTTGACGATCATTTAACAGTTAAGTTCTTACTAGATGGTGTTGAACAAATTGAAAATGAGTTTAAAAATGGAGGCCGTCTTAAAAGTTACTTCAACGATGAATATGACTTTTATCGCAACCAAGGAATTGTTGAAGCTCTTTCTATTCAATTACCAGAAAAGTATGGAAAAGAGCTTTACGAACTACTTCCCGAGTTCAGCGAAAATCATAATTTAGTGGATGCTTTTATTGATAGCTTGGTTTGGAGATATGTCACCGCAATAGACTTCGAAAAACTAAGAGATTTTATAAACGAGAAAGTTCTCCGTTATCGAAATACTTTTGACCATTTTTTGGAAAAGCTGATTTCCATTTCTGGTGTTGAGGGGCATCCCATGAATGCTACTTTTTTACATGAATGGCTATCAAAGCATCCTTTACCTGATCGGGATGCTTTCTGGACGACAGAGTTGAAGTACAAGCATGATGAAGATTCTACATTCAGGCAACTTATTGACTGGGCTTGGAGTGACACTGATAAAAGCTATATATCTGACGATTCAATAGAACTAGTCGCAACTACTCTATGCTGGTTCTTGACTTCAAGTAATAGGGAACTGAGAGATTGTTCTACTAAAGCTTTAGTCAATTTATTAGAAGATAGAGTTCCTATACTTATTAGGATAATAAACAAATTCGAGGGGATAGACGACCCGTATGTTTGGGAAAGAGTATTTGCAGTAGCACTAGGCTGTACATTACGAACAAAGAATCACGAAGAGCTAGCCAATTTGGCTGAAACAGTTTTTGATAAAGTGTTTCATACTGAATATGTATATCCCAATATTCTATTACGAGACTACGGCAGGGAGATTATCGAATTCGTATCATATCTTGGATTGTTACCAAAAGGTATCAACCTATCAAAAACTAAGCCTCCATACAAAAGTAAATGGCCAGAAAATATACCAACTGAAGCAGAGTTAAAATTGCTTTATGATAAGAGTAAATACTGGTCTCTTTGGTATTCGATAATGGGTGGTGGCGATTTTTCTAGGTATATAATTGGAACGAATAGTAACCAATCAGATTGGTCTGGATGTAAATTTGGTGAAACCCCAACTGAACGTAAGCAGGTTTTTGAAAATTTCCAAACTAAATTAACTGATGAACAGAAAAAACTGTATGACTCCACAAACCCTCTTCTTTACAATGATAACGATGAAGAAATGTCGTTCGGGGAAAATACTATTAAATTGGGGAACGTAGTAGGTCGAAAGAGTGAGGAAGAAATATTTGCTAGCAAGGTTTTGTTCAAGAAATCATTGTCGGAAGACTTATTGACCGAGTTTGAAAGAGATATAGAACCGTATTTAGATCACAATAATAATATTCTCGAAACTGACAAGCACTTTGACCTGAGAATTGCCGAGCGCCTTATTTTCAAGCGTGTTATAGAGCTTGGATGGACTCCAGAAAAGCATGGAGACTTTGATAAGCAAATAGGTACAGGTCGAGGACGTAGAGATTCATTTCAAGAGCGGATCGGAAAAAAATATCAATGGATATCCTACTATGAATTCATGGCACTGCTTTCTGATAACTTTATTCGTTTTGAAGGATATGGAAAAGGACGTAAAGAAAGTCCTTATCAAGGGCCTTGGGATCCATATATAAGAGATATAGACCCTACTATTTTACTCAAGAATACAGGAACAAAAAGGCTAAGCCATAAAGAAATGTGGTGGGCTAATAAAGAAGTATTTGATTGGGATTGCACTAATGAAGAGTGGATTAGTAATCCGTCTACGATAAATAATCCGTATGACTTGATTGAGGTAAATGACAGCAATGGCACTGAGTGGTTGGTATTAGAAAGCTATCCATCATGGAAAGAACCCAAAATTATCGGTAATGAAGATTGGGGAAATTCTCGGAAGGAAGTTTGGTGTCAAGTCAGAGGGTATTTAGTCAAATCGGATGAATCTGACACTTTTAAAGCTTGGGCAGAAAACCAGCATTTTATGGGCAGGTGGATGCCAGAAGGAAGCGATAGGTACGAATTATTTGATAGAGAGTTCTATTGGTCTGAAGCATTTCAGTCTTTTAAATCAGACTACTATAGCGGTTCAGATTGGACAGAGGTAAGAGATCAAGATTCTGGGACTAAGATAGCTGATGTTAGTGTCACTTCGCTCAATTACTTATGGGGAGAAGAATTCGATAAATCCAAAGCTGACACTTTGAGCTTTCTTAAGCCTAGTTCATTAATCTTTGAGAAAATGGGGTTGAGCAGTAGTGAAACCGAGGGCAGTTACGAGGATAAAGAGGGGGATATTGTTTGTTTCGCAACTGAGGCTTTGACTGACTCTAAAACATATTTACTTATCAAGAAAGATCCATTTTTAAGAATGTTGAATGAGAATAACTTAGATATAGTGTGGACACTTTTAGGTGAAAAAGGTGTTATCGGTGGCTCCATAGACTCAAACCACCGCTATGGTCGTATAGAATTTAGTGGATCATTTTATTTGGACAATGGTGAACTGAACGGAACGAGCAAGATATATTCAACTCGATAGTTTCTTTGCATGAAACGGTAGCGTAAATAGAAATCTGTCTGCGCTACCAACTCTGTTCTTTAAGCCCATTTGCGTGATCTTACACCCAGTAGATGTGCATAACAATGCAAGTATAAAGCACTTTGTATAAACACCGTTTATGGTGAGAATACGGCTGTTTGTGAGTACAGGTCGATAACGCCATAGAATTAGGTAATGTATCGAAAGCTAGTAGCTAGATTTATCAGTTTAAAATGTAGCTAAACTATAAACGGGGCAAAAGCGTGTTTTGGGTTTTAGCAACGAGAGTCAGTACCACTTACACTGACTCGATATTGAGGTAGCGTTACTTGGTCGAGGATTTGCTTGGCTTTAAGCCCGGAGTGTTGCCTGGCGTTTTTTTGTTATCACGTCGACGTTGATCTGGCTTGCCGGTCGACTTGGCTATTGGTTTTGGCCCTGGTTTCAAACCCATGATTTTATCCTTTTATTTAACGAGGTTATTCCTCGTTGTATAATCTTTGGGCAGTGTGGATGGCTTTCAAGATGTGTATGAAAAACAATCTAAAAATATCCCCAATATTTCTTGCTGGTAACGCATTTTTTGATGCGTTTTAAAATGTACTGCGACAAGTTGAAGGCACAAGATGGATAGAATTACCTCGGGTCCACGACGGCTTAGTGTTGAAGAGATACAAGCGCTTCGTCGCGATATGCAAGAATCCTCAGCTTGGGCCAAAGCCGAACTAAAACGTCGACGAGTCGCGAAAAATCAAAAAAATTCTGTGTATGGTATCAATGATGGTATCGAGAAAGGTGGCATTCCTAACTAGCGAACACTAAAAACCGCCTCAAGTGAGACGGTTTCTTTATCACGCTGAGTTAAGGTATCAACCAGCTACTTGGCTATTTGTAACGCCTTGATCGGTGGTTGCGGGTGCTTCCTAGCTTGGGCCAGATCATAGTTCACCTGCATGGCGAGCCAGGCTCGGGCCGTGCTCACTCCTGCCATTTCCAGACGAAGCGCAAGGTCAGGGCTGATCGCGGCTCGGCCGTTCAGTACACGAGACAGAGCTACGCGGGACATGCCCAGTCGCTCGGCTGTTTCCTTCACAGACAGGCCCAGCTCAGCAATAACGTCTTCGCGCAGCAATTCGCCAGGGTGCGGAGGGTTCATCATCATGGTTTATTCTCCCTAGTGACAATCGACGTAATTGACCAATTCGACATCCACGCCAATGAACCGAAAGGTCACACGCCAGTTGCCGTTTACCCGAATTGACCAGTATCCGTTCAGCTCACCTTTCAACTGGTGTAATCTGAACGAAGGAATGTTGAGGTCGTCTGGCCCAGCGGCAACGTCCAGTAACGCCAGAATACGACTTAGTTTGGCCGCATGTGCCGCCTGAATGCCTCGGGTCGTCCCAGTCCTGTAAAAGGCTTCCAGCCCTTTATGTTGAAATCCTGTGATCATGGGTTTTAGTGTATCTCGTAACGCTACGGTTTACAACTGAGCGCTGTCATAATGGGTTCCTACCTCTGCAGGATGACACTG
This sequence comes from Salinivibrio sp. AR640, assembly GCF_001995405.1. Lineage (NCBI taxonomy): Bacteria > Pseudomonadati > Pseudomonadota > Gammaproteobacteria > Vibrionales > Vibrionaceae > Salinivibrio > Salinivibrio sp. AR640. The sequence goes on from NZ_MUFD01000010.1 coordinate 5,715, forward strand.
TGTTTTCATGCGAAATTTATAAAAATTCCGAACATGGTATTTTTCTTGGTATTGAATATGACTTTTTTGTTTCTAAATGTTTCAACGCACTCTGTAAGCATCAGTTTTTTGTGCTGCTTTTCTAATTACAAAACAATTTAACATTGGGTTAACTGGCTTACTTATGGCTAACTATGCTGATTTTTGCTTTACTGGCGAAGGTTTGTCATTTCAATGTCATTAAAGCCTGCTGGATCAGGTAAGCCAAAACACAACATCGAAAATAATGGAGTTCCCAGTGAGTCAACACATTAACCCAGCAACCGATACAGGCCGACCGCGCGGCATGGATCGGTTTTTAAATATGATAGAGCGTGCGGGTAACCGGATCCCAGATCCCGCCTTGTTGTTTTTTTGGGGGTTGATTACCGTTTGGGTACTTTCCGCCATCCTTTCTCAGATAGAATTTAACTCTGTTCACCCTTTGACCGGGGACACCGTCCAAGTCAAAAACCTGCTCACCGGCGATGCGCTAGCTCACTTTTTAGCCAATATGGTTGACACCTTTACTGGATTTGCGCCGCTGGGGATTGTTTTGGTGGCGATGCTTGGTGTAGGTGTGGCTGATCAGTCAGGCTTTATCACCACCGGTTTGAAGAAAATGCTGAGTGTGACGCCGAAGCAAGCACTCACACCCATGCTGATTTTGGTGGCGATCGTGTCACACACGGCGGCGGATGCAGGCTATGTACTGGTGATCCCACTCGGCGGGATTATCTTCCACGCGGCGGGGCGTCATCCGCTAGCGGGGATTGCCGCCGCTTTTGCTGGGGTGTCGGGAGGCTTCTCCGCGAACTTTATTCCGTCTGGCATTGATCCTTTGCTGGCAGGCTTTACCGAGTCGGCCGCACACGTGTTGGATGACAGCTACCAAGTTAATCCCCTCGCTAACATCTACTTTACGGGCCTGTCGTCGATTTTAATCGTGGCGCTGGGCTGGTTTGTGACTGAGAAAATTGTCGAGCCACGCTTAAATCGCACACCGATTGATGAGGATGCCGAAGAGGCGCCTGATCTGGGCTCATTCACCACCATTGAAGGTAAAGCCTTTAACCGTGCCGGATTGGCGATGCTGGCCGGGATTGCCGCGCTGGTGGCGGCCTCATGGCCGGAAACCTCGCCGCTTCGGTCACCGGCGGGCGAGCTTACCGCCTTTGATGCACCGATTATGCAATCGATCGTGCCGCTCATTTTTGTGCTGTTTATTATTCCAGGCATTGTGTATGGCAAAACCGCAGGCACCTTTAAAACCAGCCAAGATGTGATTAAATCCATGTCTGACACCATGGCGACCATGGGCGCCTACATGGTGATGGCGTTTTTCTGTGCCCAGTTCTTGGCGGCATTCACCCAATCAAATATTGGTACCTTGTTAGCGCTGAATGGCGCGGAGCTATTGCAGTCAATGAACCTGCCAGGTGAGATGACGATTGTGGGGATGATTTTGCTCACCGCACTCGTGAACCTGTTAATCGGTTCTGCGTCAGCGAAATGGGGTCTGATTGGACCGATTTTGGTGCCAATGCTGATGGTTGTCGGTATTTCCCCTGAATTGTCACAAGCGGCTTATCGTGTCGGGGATTCCGTGTCGAACATTATCTCGCCATTAATGGTGTTCTTCCCACTTGTTGTGGTGTATTGCCAGCGCTATGTAAAAGCAACAGGCATTGGCACGGTAGCGTCAATGATGATCCCTTATTCATTGACCATGCTGGTGGGCTGGACCTTGTTCTTGCTAGCGTACTGGGCATTCGGATTGCCACTGGGTATTCAAGCAAGCTATCAGTACCTGGTGCAATAACGGTCACATAGAGCGCGTATCGTCTATCATGACGTTGCAGACACAAGCCGGCCTTCGAGCCGGCTTATTTGTGTCGTATACTAGCGATGAATGACATAGCCAATAAATCGAGGTTGGAATGAACGAGCCACAAACGTCGGATACGATTCACGACGTTTATATGCGCCAGGCGATCACACTGGCCGACAATGCTGAGCAAGAAGGTGAAGTGCCTGTCGGCGCCGTGGTGGTGTATCAAGGTGAAGTTGTGGGCACGGGGTGGAACCGAACCATTACCCAGCATGATGCCACTGCCCATGCCGAAGTGATGGCCTTACGCCAAGCCGGCCAAGTGCTGGGTAATTATCGCCTATTAGACGCGGATCTTTATGTGACACTCGAACCGTGCCCGATGTGTGCGGCTGCGATGGTGCATGGCCGTGTCAGAAAGGTGTATTTTGGCGCGCCGGATCCCAAAACCGGCGCGGCTGGCTCGGTGATGAACCTACTCAGTTATGAAGAGGTCAATCACCATGTGCAAAGCGAGGGTGGGGTATTAGAGGCTGAGTGCCGAGCGCAACTGCAAGCGTTTTTCCGCCGTCGTCGTGCTGAAAAAAAGGCTGCAAAAAAAGCAGCCCGTGGTGAGGCCTCTATTGTGTCGTCTGATTCAGACCAAGCGTTTTAAAACGCCTCATCAAACGCGGCAAACTCACGAATCGCAAACGCGCGTTGGCGCCATAGTACTTTCTTGTGCATATTTTGGCGCATGCGCTTGCGACGGTTAGCCGATGAAATATTGTTTTTACGAAAGCTTTGTTTCACCAGCCGTTTTTTTGGCACCATAGGATCCTCATTGCGGTTGCTTTTCTGATTGCGATATTGGGTTTTGTTCAGAGCCTTCTGGCGTAGTATCCGGCGCTGGTTCAGCAACTTGCTCGGGGGATGGCTCGGGCGCAATGATGGTTTGCAGCCCACCGAGCGATTCGACTTGCTGACTGTCCAGCGACTCTATATGTGCTTTTTCATAGCCTAGAATACTCTGATAATAACGGCGAATATTCTCAACATAGCTTAGCGCTTCATAGCCACGTGCATAGCCGTATCGTGTTTGCGTGTAATATTGGCGCTTAGCGAGCAAGGGAAGGCGCTGTTTCACATCACTCCACGAGTTAGGATTGGCGCCTTGCGCTTCAGTGAGTCGCCGCGCATCCATCATATGACCAAAGCCAATGTTATAAGAGGCGAAAGCAAACCAAATCCGCTCGTGTGGGTTAACACTGTCGGGAATCCGGTCGAGCATACGCTGCAGGTAGAGTGAGCCGCCTTTGATGCTTTGTTCTGGATCCAGACGGTTGCGCACGCCGACGGATTTAGCGGTCGGTAACGTCAGCATCATCATCCCACGTACCCCTGTGGGAGATATGGCGCGTGGGTTCCAGTGTGATTCTTGATACGACAAGGCGGCAAGCAGGCGCCAATCAAAATCGTTCGCATGCTTTTTGAAAAGGGGCTCCCACTTGGGTAGTTTGCTTTCTATGGCGCGCAAAAATGCGCGGGTATCAACGTAATCAAATTGATTCACGTGGCCAAAATACTTTTCTTCTAAAATTGCCAATTCACCGGTTTGGTTCAGCTCACCAAAAAAATTCACCATCAGGGCATAGGCGCTGCTGTCGCCTTGTTTTTTCATAAACCAGGCGACAGGCTCGTCCTCACTGAGGGCCATGGCGACGGCAATATCTGGGTGGGTGCGTTGCATCAAGGCAATATCGACGGAATCGGCAATGGTAAAGTCAATCTCACCGTCTGCGACTTGTTTAAGCAGCTCATCATCGTCGGCGTCTTGCACCACTTTCCAGCTGAGATCGGGGTGGTCTTGTTTTAGCGCTTGCAGAGTGAGGTCGTGGCTAGAACCTTCCACTACCGCCATTACCGCGTTCTCGCGGTTAAAATCGCCAACATCGCGAGGGCGCCAATGTCCCTTTTTATACACCACTTGTTGGCTGACAAAATAGTAGGCGGGGCCGGGGCGAAATTGGGCCAAGCGTTGGTCGGTAATGGTGAGTCCTGCAGCAATTAAATCGACATCACCGCGTTCTAATGCAGGAAAGAGGCCGGATAACGTATAGGTCGGCACCATTTCCAGCTTTACGCCAAGCTTGTCAGCAAAACGTGATGCAAGTTCGTAATCCAGCCCGGTTGGGCCATCAGGACCAATGTAATAAGAAAGTTCGTTATTGAGCGTTCCGACTCTTAGCACGCCGCGGTCGCGGATTTTTTCCAGTACGGTGCGATCGTCGAAGTGCCAATCACACCCCGTTAATACCAGGCTAACTACCAGCACGACAAGGCTAGTCATCCATGATTTCAGAGAAAAGTCACGCTGTATCAAAGGCTGTCGCTCGCAGTTGCTGGCTAGCGTGGTAGTGCTAGCGATGATCGATAGACGCCACATTCTACGTGAATAGGTTGGATACGGATAGAGGGAAAATTTTTTGCGCAAACGGTTGCGTCAGGTGTGTTGTCGCTAAGGATTTTGCCCTATAATGGCCGCCGTCTGCTTAAAAGGCCAGCGAAAACGCATTTTTGCGTGTTCAAACCACTGCGGTTAAGAGCGTGGTGATACCCAAGTTATCGTGCCAGGATGCGTCAATTTGGGTATACCCTTTCATTTACCGCTAACGAGAGACGTACGCACATGGATATATTGCGTGGTTCCCCCGCACTGTCTGAGTTTCGTGTCAATAAACTACTGGCCAGCTGCCAAGCGCATCAGTTACCGGTCACGGCACTGTATGCTGAGTTTATTCATTTTGCTGATTTGCATCACCCTTTGGATAGCGCGAGTCGCGAGAAGCTCGAAAAGCTGCTGACTTACGGACCCACTTTACCGCCGCACGCACCTGAAGGGACGCTGTTTCTCGTTACGCCTCGTCCCGGCACCTTGTCGCCGTGGTCATCCAAAGCAACCGATATTACCCATAACTGTGGCTTGGACGCGGTGAAACGCTTAGAGCGTGGTACCGCGTACTATATTCAACTCTCTGCGCCATTAACTGATGAGCAACACGCAACCTTAATCGGATTGTTGCACGATCGGATGATGGAAACGGTATTTAGCGAGCTTGAGGCCGCCGCGGTGCTGTTCGAGCAAGCGGAACCTGCGCCGATGCACAGCGTGGACATTCTCTTGGGTGGTCGAGCCGCTTTAACTGAGGCGAACCAAGCCTTAGGATTGGCTCTGGCAGAAGACGAAATTGACTATTTGGTTGAGAACTTTACCCAGCTGGGGCGTAACCCCAACGACATCGAACTGATGATGTTTGCGCAAGCCAACTCAGAGCATTGTCGCCACAAAATCTTTAACGCCGATTGGACCATTGATGGTGAAAAGCAGCCCAAATCGCTGTTTAAGATGATCAAAAACACCTATGAGCAAACCCCAGATAACGTGCTGTCGGCGTATAAAGACAACGCAGCCGTAATGACGGGCTCAAACGTTGGGCGCTTTTTCCCGACGCCTGAGAGCCACAGCTATCAGTATCACCATGAACCGGCCCATATTTTGATGAAGGTGGAAACCCACAACCACCCCACCGCGATTTCACCGTGGCCAGGGGCCGCGACCGGCTCTGGCGGTGAGATTCGTGACGAGGGTGCGACCGGTGTCGGCGGTAAACCCAAAGCAGGGTTGGTCGGTTTTTCCGTCTCTAATCTGAAAATCCCGGGCTTTATTCAGCCGTGGGAGCGAGACTATGGCAAGCCTGAGCGCATTGCCACTGCGCTCGAAATTATGCTGGAAGGCCCGCTAGGCGGCGCGGCGTTTAATAACGAATTTGGCCGTCCTAACTTGCTGGGCTACTTCCGTACCTATGAGCAATCAGTGACCTCGCATGCCGGTGAGGAAGTGCGCGGCTATCACAAGCCGATCATGCTCGCAGGCGGAATGGGCAACATCCGCGACGGCCATGTGCAAAAAAGTGAGATTGACGTGGGGGCCAAACTGATTGTGTTAGGTGGCCCGGCGATGAACATCGGCCTTGGTGGCGGAGCAGCATCGTCGATGGCATCCGGCCAGTCGGCGGAAGACTTGGACTTTGCTTCGGTACAACGTGAGAATCCAGAAATGGAACGCCGTTGCCAAGAGGTGATCGATCGCTGCTGGCAGCTTGGCGAAGACAACCCAATTGCCTTTATCCACGATGTGGGCGCGGGTGGCCTTTCAAATGCGATGCCAGAACTGGTTGATGATGGCGGCCGCGGCGGGTGTTTTAACTTACGTGATATTCCGAATGATGAGCCGGGAATGAGCCCGCTCGCCATTTGGTGTAACGAGTCACAAGAGCGTTACGTCTTGGCGGTCAAACCCGAAAACCTGGCGCTTTTCGAAGCCTTGTGCGAGCGTGAACGCGCCCCGTACGCAGTCATTGGTGATGCCACCGACGCGCGTCACCTGTCGCTTGAAGACAGCCACTTCGGTAATAGCCCTATCGATATGCCGATGGATATTCTGCTGGGTAAAGCGCCCAAAATGCACCGTGACGTTACACGCCAACAAGTGACAGGTACCGCGCTAAACACCCAAGGCATTGAACTGGCACAAGCCTGCGAGCGTGTTTTACGCTTGCCAGCAGTGGCGGAGAAAACCTTCTTGATCACCATCGGCGACCGCTCGGTGACCGGATTGGTTGCGCGTGACCAAATGGTCGGCCCTTGGCAGGTACCCGTCGCTAACTGTGCGGTCACGGCGGCCAGCTATGACAGTTATCACGGCGAGGCGATGGCGATGGGTGAGCGTACCCCAGCTGCCTTGCTCGACTTTGCTGCTTCTGCCCGTATGGCAGTGGGTGAAGCGTTGACCAATATCGCCTGTGCCGATATTGGCAGTCTGACCAACATTAAACTGTCTGCCAACTGGATGTCCGCGGCGGGTCACCCGGGCGAAGATGCTGGCTTGTACGAAGCGGTTAAAGCGGTGGGTGAGGAGCTGTGTCCTGAGCTATCACTGACCATTCCGGTGGGTAAAGATTCGATGTCGATGAAAACCCAGTGGCAGCAAGACGGTGAAAACAAAACGGTGACGGCACCGATGTCGCTGATCATCACCGCCTTTGGCCGCGTGGAAGATGTGCGTCGTACCGTGACCCCACAATTGCGTAGCGATAAAGGTGACAGCCACCTGATTGCGATTGATCTTGGTGAAGGCGTGCAGCGTCTGGGCGCAACCGCGTTGGCTCAGGTGTATCATCAATTGGGCGATAAGCCTGCCGATGTCACCAGCAGCGCCCGCCTAAAAGGCTTTTTCAATGCGATGCAAACCTTGGTGGCAGAGCAAAAACTGCTGGCGTATCACGACCGAGCCGATGGCGGACTATTCGTTACCTTGGCTGAAATGGCCTTTGCCGGTCACACCGGTATTGACGTGGACATCGCCCGTTTAGGCGACGATGCCTTGTCGGTGTTGTTTAACGAAGAGCTGGGCGCGGTGATCCAAGTGGCGACGCAAGATCTCGAGCGTGTTAATGCGGTGTTGGATGAACATCAATTAACCGCATGCAGTCACCTGATTGGCGGCCTAAGTGATAGCGATGAGATTATCGTGCGTCACGGTGAGGCGCCTATCTATCAAGCCAGTCGCCAGCACCTGCGTCAGATTTGGGCTGAAACCACCTATCAAATGCAAGCGCGTCGCGATAATCCGGACTGCGCTCGTCAAGAGTTTGACGCCAAGCAGGCGGCCGATCCCGGTTTACACGCTAGTCTGAGCTTTGATGTGCACGAAGATGTTGCTGCGCCATATATCGCGACCGGTCAACAACCGACCATGGCTATTTTGCGTGAGCAAGGCGTGAACTCGCATGTGGAAATGGCCGCCGCCTTCGATCGCGCTGGATTTAACGCCGTGGACGTTCATATGAGTGACATTCTCTCAGGACGCGTTAGTTTGGACGGTTTCCAAGGGCTGGTGGCCTGTGGCGGTTTCTCTTACGGTGACGTGTTAGGCGCTGGTGAAGGTTGGGCGAAATCCATTCTGTTTAATAGCCGTGCGCGCGACCAATTTAGTGCCTTCTTTGGCCGTGAAGACACGCTAGCACTTGGGGTGTGTAATGGCTGCCAGATGCTATCGAACCTGCATGAACTGATCCCAGGGGCTGCACACTGGCCACGATTTGTTCGCAATGAGTCCGAGCGCTTTGAAGCCCGCTTTAGCATGGTGGAAGTGCAATCAAGCCCATCCGCCTTTTTTGCCGGGATGGCAGGGTCACGGATGCCCATTGCGGTATCGCATGGTGAAGGACGGGTAGAAGTGCGCGATGCTGAGCACTTGGCGGCGATTGAGGCGTCAGGCACGATAGCGCTGCGTTACACCGATAATCACGGCCAGCCAACACAAGCGTATCCTGCCAACCCGAATGGCTCACCAAATGGCATTACCGCGCTGACTACCGAGTCGGGCCGTGTGACCATTATGATGCCGCACCCTGAGCGGGTATTCCGTACTGTCGCCAACTCTTGGCACCCCGATGATTGGGGCGAAGACAGTGCGTGGATGCGGATGTTCCGCAACGCGCGGGTTACTCTAGGGTAAGCACCGTACCAATAAAGCCGCCACACTTTGGCGGCTTTTTGGTGATATGCGAGAATCGATGGATGATTTTTTATCCGGCTGCGATACAATTTCAACTAAACAACTGATCCATCAGGACCGGCTGCGGCCAACGAGAAGGATAACGGAATGAAAAAAATTGAAGCCATCATCAAGCCATTCAAACTCGATGACGTACGCGAAGCGCTGGCAGACGTCGGGATTACAGGGATGACTGTCTCAGAGGTAAAGGGTTTTGGTCGTCAAAAAGGCCACACTGAACTATATCGTGGCGCCGAATACATGGTGGACTTTCTGCCCAAGGTGAAATTGGAGGTAGTGGTGTCTAACGATGTTGCTGAGCAATGTGTCGATACCATTATTGAGACCGCGCAAACCGGTAAAATTGGTGATGGTAAAATCTTTGTCTTTGACGTTGAGCGTGTGGTGCGTATCCGTACCGGCGAAGAAGACGAAGAAGCGATTTAATTTCACGGGTTAGACCAATACGGTAAGCAATAAAAAGCCAAGCGTAATGCTTGGCTTTATTGTATTTACGGTGTAGATACTGTATTCACGGTGTAGATAGCGTATGCTCGGTGTAGATACTGTCTACGCGCCAGGATTGGCCGGATGCGCTTGATAGCGTCCCGGTTTGTGGTTCATCGCTAACACTAAATTGAGTACAATCGCACCGGCCACAGACCACATCAGCAGGTTCAGATCGATAAGGAAGAAAGATAACGCGAGAATGGTGCAGTCGATGCCCATTTGTAGCTTTCCTGCCGAGATCCCAAACTTGTCCTGACAATAGAGCACCAGTACGTTAAAACCGCCTAAGCTGGCATTATGGCGGAAAATCATCAACATACCGACGCCCATCAATAGTCCACCAATCACTGCACAGTAGGCGGGGGCCAGCCAAGTGATTTGGAAAAAGTAGGCAATATGATCAGCCATCACCGATACGGCGCCACCGGCAAGTAAACTGCGTAATGCAAATCGCGGACTCATACGGAACCAAGCCATTACATAAAACGGGCAATTGCAAAGAAAATACAAAGTACCGAACGATAGGTCGGTAAATTGGCTGACTAATAACGCCAGGCCGGTGGTACCCCCGGTTAAGAGTCCGGCCTGTTGCAAGAAAAATACCCCCTGGGCGACTAAAAACGCGCCCGAGGCGATAGCAATAATGTCTTCTTTAAAGCTGTGTTGATACTGGCTCACACGGCTTCTCCCTACTTAATTAGCGTGATAAAAACAAAAACGTGTTAGCAACAAAAGCCCCGCCAAAACCCAATAGGCTGGCGGTTAAAAAAGGTTAATGGGCACTGGCGACGAGTGCCTGCGGGTGCGGGCGCGCATTCTATCGCCAATGAGGCTTGGGAAACAGTCGACAACGTAAATAACCTGCGTCTTGATTGTCACTATTATGATACTCCGCTGTAAAGTGTTTACAGTGGATAGCGTGCTGCTGCGCCGCGATACAAGCCAAAATAGCCGAGTTTTGAATAAAAAAATCATCCCCCAGGCTACCTGATTGAAGGGAATTTTTGTAGAATAGCAAACGCAGTCATGGCGGTAACGAAAACGTTTGCGTAAGTGAGTCAAACGTTTGATGTTGCCTTGGCTTAATTGCTTTGATTCGAAGGTGAAAGCGATTAAGCCAGGGCGTGATCTAAAACATCACACCGAGACTAATTGTTGCTAGGTGGCCTATCGGATCCTAGCGTTCGCTTTATGGGTGATTGCCCGCCAATGTTAAGTCAGGAGAGACCAATGCTAAAGCGTGACATGAATATCGCGGATTATGACCCAGCGCTGTTTGCGGCGATGGAAGAAGAAAGTACGCGTCAAGAAGAACACATTGAGCTGATTGCGTCAGAAAACTACACCAGCCCGCGCGTGATGGAAGCGCAAGGCTCTCAACTGACCAATAAATACGCGGAAGGCTACCCAGGTAAACGGTATTACGGCGGCTGTGAATACGTGGATAAAGCCGAAGCCTTGGCGATTGAGCGTGCCTGTCAACTCTTTGGCTGTGAGTATGCCAATGTTCAGCCGCACTCTGGCTCACAGGCGAATAGCGCGGTCTACATGGCGCTACTAAACCCAGGTGATACGGTACTGGGTATGAGCTTGGCGCATGGTGGTCACTTAACCCATGGTTCGCCAGTTAACTTTTCCGGCAAGCATTATCATGTGATCCCTTACGGTATCGATGAAGCCGGTAAAATCGATTACGAGCAAATGGAGCAGCTTGCACTCGAGCATAAGCCAAAAATGATCATTGGCGGGTTTTCTGCATACTCACAAGTGGTTGATTGGAAACGCATGCGTGAGATTGCAGATAAAGTCGGAGCTTGGTTCTTGGTGGATATGGCACACGTGGCTGGCTTAATTGCCGCTGGTGTTTATCCCGATCCACTGCCTTACGCACATGTGGTCACGACGACGACGCACAAAACCCTTGCAGGTCCGCGTGGTGGTTTGATCTTATCAAATGCCGGTGAAGATATTTATAAAAAGCTCAACTCTGCGGTGTTCCCTGGCGGCCAAGGCGGCCCATTGATGCACGTGATTGCGGGTAAAGCCGTCGCGTTTAAAGAGGCGATGGAGCCAGAGTTCAAAGCCTATCAAGCGCGCGTGATTGATAACGCACGTGCGATGGTGAAAGGGTTTCAAGCTCGCGGTTATAAAATCGTATCGGATTCCACTGACAACCACTTGTTGTTGGTTGATTTAATTGATAAAGACATTACTGGGAAAGAAGCCGATGCCGCGTTAGGTGCCGCTAACATCACAGTAAACAAAAACAGTGTACCGAACGATCCACGTAGTCCGTTTGTCACCTCCGGTATTCGTGTGGGGACGCCAGCGATTACACGTCGTGGCTTTACCGAGCAAGACGCCGAACAACTCGCGCATTGGATGTGTGATGTGCTTGATAACATCAACAATGAGCAAGTGATTGCAGAGACCAAAGAGAAGGTCCAAGCCATCTGCCGTCGTTTGCCGGTATATGCTTAATAAAGCAATACAGATTATCTAAAAAGATGGGCGCCTATGGGCGCCTTTTTTATATTTATCTGAGAACGAAGTCTAGTTGAGACACAAAACCCGTACTCCGTCTCCTTAGAGAGGCTTTTTCATCCTCGCAAATCGGTTACACTAGCAGGACAATATTGAGGAGACGACGCGCATGCACTGTCCATTCTGTGGTGCTACCGACACCAAAGTGATCGATTCTCGACTCGTGGCTGATGGCCATCAAGTTCGCCGTCGTCGCCAATGTTTGGCGTGCGCTGAGCGATATACGACGTTTGAAACAGCGGAATTAGTCATGCCACGGGTGATCAAAACCAACGGTAATCGAGAGCCCTTTGACGAAGATAAATTGCGGGGCGGTATTCAACGTGCGTTGGAGAAGCGTCCTGTCAGTACGGATGATATCGAAAAGTCGATAAATAGCATTAAGTCGCGTTTGCGAGCGACGGGTGAGCGAGAAATAGGATCAGCCATGGTTGGCAACTTGGTCATGGAAGCACTGAAGGAGCTTGATAAGGTGGCTTATATCCGTTTTGCCTCTGTTTACCATAGCTTTGAAGATATTCGCGAATTTGGTGAAGAGATTGCACGGTTACAAAAATGACAACTAGCCACCAAGATCAAACGATGATGGCGCGCGCATTAGCGCTTGCGGCCCAAGGTCGCTTTACCACCACCCCTAACCCCAATGTCGGCTGTGTGATTGCTCACGGTGATGACATTGTGGGTGAGGGGTTTCACATTGCTCCAGGTGGTCCACACGCCGAAGTTCACGCCTTAAAAGCAGCGGGGGAGCGCGCGGTGGGCGCGACGGCTTATGTCACTTTAGAGCCTTGCTCTCACTATGGTCGCACGCCGCCGTGTTGTGACGCGCTGGTTGCCGCCAAGGTCACGCGTGTTGTTTGTGCGATGCAAGACCCTAATCCTAAAGTGGCAGGGCGCGGTCTCGCGCGGTTACAACAAGCCGGTGTTGAGGTCGTGGTCGGTGTGATGGCTGAGCAGGCCAAAGCGCTGAATCCTGGTTTTATTAAACGTATGCAAACCCAGATGCCCTATGTTCAGCTCAAACTGGCGGGCAGTCTTGATGGGCGCACCGCCTTGGCAAATGGTCAAAGTAAATGGATCACGGGTGAACCAGCGCGCGCCGATGTGCAGATATTTCGCGCCCAAGCGAGCGCTATTTTATCGACCAGCGCCACGGTATTAGCCGATAACCCCAGCCTAAATATACGTCGTAGCCAGCTTGCAACTGAGATCCTCGACCATTACCCGCAATCAGTACTGCGCCAGCCGACGCGCGTGATCTTGGATAAACATAATAAAACGTCACCTGAAGCGACCGTCTATCAGCTTGAGGGCGAGGTGATCCGAATTGTCGATATGCCAAGTAGTCAGATATGGCCGGATAACGTCCACGAATGGGTCATGCCCGACGCTTCGCTCAGCGCTATCCTTCACGCATTGGCACAACATGATATCGATAAGGTTTGGGTAGAAGCAGGCGCGAGGCTGGCGAATCAGTTATTAACTGAGTCGTTAGTGGATGAGCTGATTGTTTATCAAGCGCCGGTATTGCTGGGGGCAGATAGCCGCCCGCTGATTGCTTTAGACGGGTTGCAACGTATGGATGACGTACCGCGTTTTCATTTTAATCAAGTGACGCCTATCGGTGACGATGTTCGCCTAATCGCAACGCTCTCGGAGCATGCGGTCATCACGCAAGAGTATTAATACGATGTTTACTGGAATTATCGAAGCGGTGGGCCGAATTCAAAAGCTGACTCGCCGTGGCCAAGACATGACCCTCACCATAGAGAGTGGTGCCCTCGACCTCTCGGATGTCAAACTGGGCGACAGCATCGCCACCAATGGGGTGTGTTTAACCGTGGTTGCATTGACCGCAACCGGTTATAGCGCCGATGTGTCGTCAGAAACGCTGGCGCGTTCATCACTCGGGATCTTGTCTGTTGGTGATAACGTCAACCTGGAAAAGGCGATGTTGCCGACTACGCGTTTTGGCGGACACATGGTCTCTGGGCATGTGGATGGCCTAGGGGAAGTGACGTCAGTGAGTCAAACGGGACGTGCATGGGAGTACTGGATTGCATTACCGCCTGAACTTGCCAAGTATGTGGCGTTGAAAGGATCGATTACGGTGGATGGGATTAGCCTGACGGTGAACGACGTCAATGGCAGTGCGTTTAAGCTCACTATCGTACCGCATACGGCTGAACAAACGACAATTCAGCACTTTGCTCCGGGGCGTAAGGTGAACATTGAAGTCGATGTCATCGCCCGTTACCTTGAGCGAGTGATGCTCGGAGACAAAGCGGCTGAACCGACACAATCAACGGGCGTGAGTCTTGAAACGCTCGCCCGTTCCGGTTTTTTGAAATAAGGAATCCAAGATGGCAATTAGTAGCGCCCAAGAAATCATTGATGATATCCGCCAAGGTAAGATGGTGGTATTGATGGATGACGAAGATCGCGAAAATGAAGGCGACTTGATCATTGCAGCAGAAGCCATTACGCCAGAAGCGATCAATTTTATGGCGACCCACGGGCGTGGTTTGATTTGTTTAACGCTGACTCAACAGCGCTGTCTGCAACTTGGATTGCCCTTGATGGTGTCAGATAACAATGCGCAGTTTTCCACCGCCTTTACTGTCTCGATTGAAGCGGCCGAAGGCGTGACCACTGGCATTTCGGCGGCCGACCGCGCGCGCACCGTGCAAGCGGCGGTGGCGTCAGATGCCAAAGCCGCCGACTTAGTACAGCCTGGGCATGTTTTTCCGCTCATGGCGCAAGAGGGCGGTGTACTGACTCGCGCAGGTCATACAGAAGCGGGCTGTGATCTGGCGCGCCTAGGCGGTTTTAACCCTTCCTCGGTGATTGTTGAGATCTTAAATGAAGACGGCACCATGGCGCGTCGTCCTGACTTAGAAGTGTTTTGTGACAAGCATGGTATTAAACTTGGCACCATTGCCGATCTGATTGAGTATCGTAATTTAAACGAAACGACCATCGAGCGTGTTGCTGCCTGTACTCTGCCGACCGAATTTGGTGAGTTTGATCTGGTGACCTACCGGGATACCATTGATAACCAAATTCATTACGCGATGCGTAAAGGCGAGATTAGCACCGATCCGACATTGGTAAGGGTTCATCTGCAAGATACGTTTACCGATTTACTTCGCTCCGATCGTACTGCTGAGCGCAGCTGGGGGCTGACTCGTGCGATGAAGCGCATCAGTGAAGAAGGCGGCGTGTTGGTTATTTTGGGGAAAGAAGAGACGCCCGATTCCATTATCAGTAAAGTCAAAGCGTTTGAAGCGCAAGATAAAGGTGAGAAACCAGCAGGTGCCAAATGGCAGGGCACGTCACGCCGAGTCGGAATTGGATCACAAATATTAGCCGATCTGGGCGTGAAACAAATGCGTTTGCTCTCTTCATCGACAAAGCGTTATCACGCCCTGTCAGGCTTTGGCCTGAACGTGGTTGAATACGTGACCGAATAAATACTGAGAGAAGCGACGAGGCTCGGGCGCTTTTCCCAAGACACTGAGCATGGTGTCAATGGTAAAAAGTATGCTAGAATCGCGCGGTTTCTCATTCCGGAAAGCAAGTCACAGGAAGGCTCATGAACGTAATCGAAGGTGCATTTGCCGCGCCCAATGCGCAGGTTGCTATTGTTATCTCTCGCTTTAATAGCTTTATTAATGAGAGTTTGCTAGATGGTGCGGTTGACGCACTGAAGCGCCAAGGCCAAGTCAACGACGATAATATTACCGTGGTCCGTTGTCCCGGTGCTTACGAGTTGCCTGTGGTGACCCAAAAGTTGGCGAAAAGCGGTCGTTATGATGCGATTGTCGCGCTAGGCTCAGTGATCCGCGGCGGCACACCGCATTTTGACTATGTTGCCGGAGAATGTAACAAAGGGTTGGCACAAGTAGCTCTGGAGTATGAAACCCCAGTTGCTTTTGGTGTGCTGACGGTAGACACCATTGAGCAAGCGATCGAACGCGCAGGTACCAAGGCTGGTAATAAAGGGGCAGAGGCTGCACTGAGCGCGCTTGAAATGGTGAATGTTCTGTCCCAGATTGAATCCTAATGGGGGTTAAAGTGAAACCAGCCGCACGGCGTAATGCTCGCCAATTTGCATTGCAAGCCATTTACACATGGCAAATCGCAAAAGGGAATGTCGCTGATATTGAAGCGCAGTTTTTGGCCGCAGATAAATACGAAGAAGAAGATGAGCACCAGAAAACAGAGCCACTTCTTCGCGATCCTGAAACAGATGTTGCGTATTTTCGTACGCTGTTCAGTGGTGTTGCGCTCAGCCATCAAGAACTTGATAGTAAGATGCGTCCGTATTTGTCTCGTCCATTACAGGATCTTGACGACATGGAGCACGCCTTATTGCGCCTTGCGATGTATGAGCTGATCAAATGCGATGATGTCCCTTATAAAGTGGTCATCAATGAAGCCATTGAGTTGGCTAAACGCTTTGGTGCGGAAGACAGCCATAAATTCGTTAATGGTGTCTTGGATAAAGCGTATCCTCGGTTACGTTAATCCCTCCTTACTAGGCCAGCCATGCTGGCCTTTTTATTGATCTAATCCGATAAATAGTTTTTATGACGCGCAACGAATTTGATTTGATTCGCGATTATTTCGCACGTCAACCGGTTAACCGTCGAGATGTCGCCCTAGGCATTGGCGATGATTGTGCGATCACTGAGGTGCCAGACGGCTGCCAACTCGTGGTCACCACAGATACGTTAGTCGAGGGCACGCATTTTCTTCCTTCCGCCAAGGCATCCGACGTTGCTCACAAAGCCTTAGCCTCTAACTTAAGTGATCTTGCCGCAATGGGTGCGATGCCAGCTTGGTGCTCGCTCGCTCTAACCTTGCCCGATTCTGATGAAGCCTGGGTGGCCGGTTTTTGTCAGGGATTTTCTGCTTTGGCTGAACACTTTCAGGTTCAGTTAATCGGGGGCGATACCACGCGAGGTCCAAGAAGCATTACCATGACGTTGCATGGCCATGTGCCTAAAGGGCAGGCACTGACGCGTTCAGGCGCCAAACCTGGCGACTGGATCTATGTAACGGGATCGCTAGGTGAAAGCCAGGCAGGGCTTGCTTATGTGCTTGGCAAACCCATCGTTGATGAGGCGCGTGCTAATCGCTTGATTAACCATCATTATCGCGCTCAACCGCGCGTAGCTGCCGGGCAGGCACTGCGGGGCATTGCTTCGGCTGCTATCGATATCTCTGATGGTTTGTATGCAGATTTAACCCATATTCTCCAAGCCAGTGATGTCGGGGCGCAAATTGAGGTCACACGGCTACCGATTTCTGAACGTTTACTCGCAGAGGTTGATAGCGAAACAGCCGCACAAAAAATGGCCCTGACGAGTGGCGAGGAATATGAACTTTGCTTTACTGTCCCAGAAATGCATCGTGGCACACTTGATACAGCATTAAAACACAGTGGCACTAAGGTGCAGCGTATTGGCCAAATTAATGGCCACCGTGCGCTTGAGTTAGTTTCACAAGGTCAGCCACTTGATTGGACGCTGACAGGTTGGGATCATTTTAAGGAGTCAAATTGTGACGGATCCTAAACACCGTTTATCGTTGTCTAATCCTATCCACTTATTGGCGCTCGGGTTTGGCGGTGGCTTATCGCCGATAATGCCCGGCACAGTCGGTACGTTAGTTGCGATTCCGTTTTATTGGGCGCTGGTCACTTTTGGTGGGGTTGTTGGGCTTTGGATCGCCATTATTGTTGGCGGCATCGCAGGGATTGCGATCTGTGGGCGTGCGTCTAAAGACATGCAAGTCCATGATCATGGTGCGATTGTTTGGGATGAGTTTATCGGCTTCTGGTTGACGATGGCGCTTGTCCCCACAACAGATTGGAAAACGGTATTGGCTGGCTTTATTTTATTCCGCCTTTTCGATATGGCAAAGCCTTGGCCAATCAGCTGGTTAGATAAACATGTTCATGGTGGTATCGGCATCATGGTGGATGATATTCTCGCCGGAGTGATGGCGATGCTAAGCTTGTGGCTCTTAACGACCTACATGCCTACGCTTTTTTAGCATGACTCATTCAGCATTAATCATGCATTAAGGATGGCGCTCCCACAGGGACTCGAACCCCGATCGATCGCTTAGGAGGCGACTGCTCTATCCTGTTGAGCTATGAGAGCGTGCGGCCATTATACGTAAAAACAGGCGCGATTTAAGCGCCTGTTTTCATTTAGTTAAGCCCTTTGGTCACTATATCGCCAATTTGAATGCTGCCGGTTAAGGTTTGAGGCTGAATCACAGCTTCTGCACTACTCTCATACACGCGAGCCACGGTCAGGGTGATACCGCTTTTGCGGCGCTGGGTGCGTACAATCCCTAAATCATCAGTGAAAGAAGCGACATGCCATAGGTTCAATTGATCACCTTGTTTAACTCCATTGATACGCCCGACATTGATTTGAGCAATATTGTCTTTGAGTGCAACGATTTCTGGCTTACTGGCGCGACAGGACAGTGACGACTCTAAATCTAACAATATATTTCGACTCATTCGGCGTGCCATTTGCCCATAAGGAGACTGCCAAAAGCGTGCCGTTTGCGTATCGACTTGGCTGTGTCGCTCAAACGGCCATTGCGCGATATCACGATAGCGGCGTTGGAAGATCACTTCCCCGCTCTCACTGTCCATCGCTTGTACATTGACCGCTAATTGTCGATTATTTTTAGCTTTGCCGAAGCCACTATCATCCGTGGTGGCAGATAAGTCGGTGATCGCACCTGTCACAACAAACTGCGCGTCTTTATCTTCCGCCAGCATGGTAATCGCGTTTGGCATATTGGGTGATACATCAACATTGGCGATCCCGCGTCCCACAAAACTTTGTGCATGCTGTTTAACTTCACGGCTCAACAGAACTGAAAAGTCATCACCGAATTGATAGATCCCACCTAACGCTGCCTGCTGTGGCGACATAATGGGGAAACGGGTTAACACTATGCCTTTTTTATACTGGGTTTTGTGGCAAGCGTTTGCCGAGGGGTAGATATCTAGCCGCAGGTTAACCACATAATTGCCACCTTGCGTGCCTTCCTCCAGCACTTGTACCTCGCGCACCGCGTTACCGCTAAATAGATAGTCAGGTTTTACTTGTGTATAAAAACGTTTGAGCTGCTGAAGGCTCCCCACATCGGCACCCGCAAAGCGAATGGCGTCAAAAGTTGCCGCTTCGAGTGCGCGCACGCGCGCCGCTTGCTGGCTTTCGAGTATCGGGGAACTGGCGGATACCTCATACCAGGCAGCGTGCGTGAACGGAGTGACAACAAAGCTAACAACCAGTGTTAGCCGCGCCAAAAGGGTTTTCATAGTCAAGATCTCACTTAGTGGGTACGGAAATTGCTTTAACTTCATTAACGCGTAGGGTAACGGCCTACCAATAAGATGACGCAAAGACGCTGATGCAAGTTGTGTTCCTAAATGAGAATGAGCAATCTAGGGTAAAGGTTTGACGACATTGACCGATACACTAGATAACACACTTGTCTCACATCGATGACTGAGCGCGGAGCATGATACGATGAAAAAGTGGATAGTGGCGATAGTAGCGCTATTGGTAACGGGCTGTGCTTATACGCCTATTTATAACGGTAAAGAGCCGTATTCAGGCAGTGAGTTTTTTCTTAAGCAGCGGCCACGCCACACACTCGACTATTTTTTAAATAGCATGGCGGATGAACTTTTAGCGACCAACGCTTATTTGACGGCACGCACACCGCTGGCCGTGACTTCGTTTGTCGATCTGCAAAATATGGGCGAAACAAACTGGTTAGGAAACACTGTCACCGAAGGGTTGATTTACCAGATGCAAAGACGTGGTTTTACGGTGGTAGACTTTAAGTCAACGGGCGCTATTCGGGTCACAGAAGAAGGTGATTTCACCATCAGCCGTGATTGGAAGGAGCTCGATCCTGAGCAGCAAATCGACTATGTATTAACAGGCACCATGCTGCGTCAAGGCGGTGGGGTGCTCGTCAATGCGCGTGTCATCGGTATGGAGTCGCGTGTGGTTGTCGCCTCAGCGCAAGGGTTTTTACCCGCGGACCGGATTGGCCGTGATATCGATAGCTTGTACAAGGTGCGTAAACGTGATGGTGTGATCATTCGCGACGATCAAAACCGCATGAAACGTGAAACCGTCGTACTAAAGCCTTAGCACAGGAAAAGAGTAAGGTAGATAAATGTTTAAAAGACATGGATTACTTTTCGCCGCATTATTGATGCTCTCTGCATGTCAGCCTCTTACCAGAATGAAAGAAGAAAGCATTATTTCGGCGGTTGGCATGGCCTCGATCAGCGCCCAACAAGGTGCGACCCAAGAAGACAAAGAAACACGGGCGATGCGCGCGTCTAAAGTGGACGCCTACAAAGAGTTGAGCGAGCAAGTTTATGGATTGCGGATAAGCAGCCGTGCGAGCGTTAACGATCAGAGTTTAGGTCGTGACAGCACACAAGGCGCCGTCGATGGCATTATTCGCGGCGCCGAAGTGGTGGCGAGTTACAAAGTTGGTGATAGTTACGTCACAGAGCTCGAACTGAACCTAGATACAATGCAAAAAATGAAACGCTATGGTGAGTCACAGCAGGTACCAACCAACAACTCTATTATCTTCTAATGGCGTTGTCTGATTTTTCAATAATATGTGCGTGAACCACGACAATAAGGCGGGCCAAGTGCTCGCTTTTTTAGTTGGCTGATTGATTGTGATTAAAAACGACCGTTGCTTAATCTGTTTTTCGCGTTGAGACGGTTGAATCTTTAATAGATGGCAAATATTTGACGCGCAGGCTTAGAGAGGGGGTGAGGGGAAGGTGGACAGCGCTTTTTAGGCTTTGATGTTAGTGCCGAGTGTTTTTCTCCCTGATGCATTGCCGTCCTGGTTGTAAGTCAGCTCTGATTTGCCACCGCTTTCTTGGAACAAGTTGCGCAGACGATGAATGCTTAAGCTGGCTCGTTGCAATGCAACGCCGTTGGTTTCGTTTTGTTGTTTACAGGTGGACAAACACGTTTGGATCGCGCTGATGTGTTCACGCATGGTTTCGTCATGATGGAGTGAATCACGTTCAGAGTGACGACTGATTTGCGCATCATTTCGCTGGATTTCATTGATTAACGCTTGTTTTTCTTTCGCGATGGTTTCGATATCATCCGATACACGGCTCGCGATGATACTGGCTTCTTGTTTAAGGAGCGTTTGCAGCGCTTGAACACACTCACGCTGTTGCTCGACAAGCGTCATTAAAGGCGCAGTAGGACTCATAACCACTCCGTCAGCTTAGCTTTCGTTTAGATCATTCTCAAAGCGCATCATGTTGGCAGCCAGCTTGTCAGCATCCACTCTATACGAACCGTTAGCAATCGCTTGCTTGATTTGCTCAACCTTCGCACTATCAAAGTGGGGCTCGGCGGCCATTTCTTGATTCATTTTGTCGATCTTCTGGCTTTGTTGGCTTAATGAAACAGCATCGTCTTGAGATTTCACTCCCTGCTGTTCACGGACCGCGCCGCCTTGTGTCTCTTGTGTTTTGGTCTGGTTACTGGTGTTTCGTGTGGTGGTCAGCGCTTGCTGGTTACCACGTAGTTGATCAATACTCGCCATAACATTGCCTTACTGTCAGTCGCTTTTGAGTCCGTCGCTCAGCATATCGGCACATTTTGCAGTTACTTTAGCATTGAGACGTAAAAAGTCAGAAATTAACCGTTACTTCGCCGACCGCTGAGATTGTAGCATCGACGAGACGTTTAGATTTGTTGTTCTTGACTTTTATTTGCTCACCTAGCGCTCCATCACTTAATGCCGTGCCTTTTGCAACAATATTGAGTCCGTTTCCTTGTGCAGTGATTAAAACGTCATCATTTCGACACACCGCACAGACATCACTACTGCTGATCGGTTCGCCCATGCCCACCGTCCGTTTGACTTTGGAACCAATCAAGCGGGCGGGCTGAGTATAGGTTCTACCGCGTTGAAACCGACTATTTACCATTTGAATGGCAAGATCATTTGAAGCAATAGTCATGCCACGATTAAGAGGCCGCTTCGCCACGACCGAGGGTGTCATCAGCTCAATCTTAACCGGAATGTACACTTGCCAGTTGTCTTGATCACAAGACACCATCACAGTAACCGACGTATTAAGCTGCTGTCGTCCAGGCACATCGGTATCCAAAGGAACAGGGCAGTCTGTTAGACGCATGCGAGAATCCAGATTACCTGCTGTAATATCGATTTTGCCGTTTTTGGGCACAGAAATAATGTCTGCAACATGTTTTTCTGCTGCATCTTGTACCGCTTCAATTTGACTTACTGTTGCAGCGGCTATACTTAGGCTAAAGCTTGCGAGCAAAGTGACGCTAAATAAGCGTAATATCTTGGACATAGTTCCAAACCATCGGTAGCGGACAAAGAAGAAATTTCCCTTCTTTCTCGAGAGTCATGTGATTACCCACTATGATTACCATGCTACTCTACAAAAAAAATGGGGCAATATGGAGTTTATCTTATGACAGGTGGTGTTCTTGATTCGGTCAACCAACGTACGCAGTTGGTGGGGCAGAACCGCTTAGAGTTGTTGACTTTCCGCCTGATGAGAAACCAACGCTTTGGCATTAATGTCTTTAAAGTCAAAGAGGTCTTGCAGTGTCCGCGATTGACGGCGATGGCGAATTTGCATCCTCTTGTCAAAGGCGTGGCCCATATTCGAGGTCAAACGATCTCTGTCATTGATATGAGCCTTGCAACGGGTGGGCCAGCTATTCCCGATCCTGAAAATCGATTTGTGATCATTTCAGAGTTCAACCGATCCATGCAAGGATTTTTGGTGGGTTCTGTTGAGCGCATTGTTAATATGAATTGGGAAAAAATACTGCCCCCGCCACAGGGAACGGGCCGCTCGCATTATCTGACAGCCGTCACTGAAATCGATAATGAGCTGGTTGAAGTGCTTGATGTCGAAAAAATCCTCAACGAAATCGCCCCAGTGAATGAGGAAATCAGTGAAGAAGTCTTGTCAAAACGTGAAGAGCGAGAGGAAAGCGCGCCTAGTCAAGTTTTGGTAGCGGATGATTCCAGTGTCGCGCGTCGACAAGTGAAACGTGCTGTAGAAAGTGTCGGCTATGACGTTATCCTCGTGCAAGATGGCAAAGAAGCGCTCGATAAGCTGAAAGAAATGGCTGCAGAGGGGAGTATCTATAGCCAGTTAGCCTTGGTGATATCCGATATCGAAATGCCTGAAATGGATGGGTACACGCTCACAACTGAGATTAGAAAAGATTCGAGTCTTAAAGATCTTCATGTAGTATTGCACTCATCACTAAGTGGGGTTTTTAACGAGGCGATGGTTCAGCGCGTCGGAGCCAACTCGTTTATCGCTAAGTTCGATCCAGATGAGCTGGGATCTACCGTCCTTGAAGCGGTTAAGTCGTAACGTAACCAGAGCGATTGAGTGAATTAATGACAAATGTAGCAATCAGTGATCAAGAATATCGAGACTTCTGTAGGCATCTCGAGTCCAAGTGTGGGATCGTACTCGGAGACAGTAAACAGTATCTGGTGCGTAGCCGCCTGAGCCCACTTGTGAATAAATTTGGCTTGGCGTCACTGTCGGAGCTGGTCAAGTCGGTCATCACTGGACGAAATCGTGAATTAGCTGTCGCGGCCATTGATGCGATGACGACCAACGAGACGTTATGGTTTCGTGATACCTATCCGTATGAAGTCTTGGCACATCGTTTACTTCCAGAGCTGGCGAAAGCACGTAAACCAATCAAAATTTGGTCGTCAGCCAGTTCATCGGGGCAAGAGCCTTATTCGATTGCCATGACGGTCGCAGAAACACAGCAGCGAAAACCTGGGATGCTGAGCAGTGTCAGTATTACCGCGACAGATATTTCCACGTCGATGTTAGAGGCGTGTCGGCAGGGCATCTACGACAACTTAGCGTTGGGCCGCGGTTTATCTCCAGAGCGTCGCCGCACTTTTTTTGAAGATGTGGGTGACGGCAAAATGCGGATCAAAGACAATATCAAGCGAATGGTGACTTTCCGTCCGCAAAACCTGATGGAAAGCTACAGTTTGCTGGGCAAGTTCGACATTATTTTCTGTCGTAATGTCTTGATTTACTTTTCTCCGGATATGAAAGCCAAGGTGCTTAATCAAATGGCAGGGGCGCTCAACCCCGGTGGGTATCTTATTCTCGGGGCGTCGGAGTCACTCACTGGTTTAACCGATAAGTTTGAGATGATCCGTTGTAATCCAGGCATCATCTACAAGTTAAAATAGTATTTTAAAAAGCGGCACAGTGTTTGCCGCTTTTTTGTTTAACACCTGCCTCCTCGCTGCATTATGTCGAAGTATGAGTGCTTCGAACCCGCGTCCTACCTAGTGTTCACTTTAAAAAACAGTGCTAAATCGAAACTTGGCACTTTGTTTGCTTTATTCTATTCAGTAAGAATTCGGAGGTTGTCCATGGCGATTACATTTGACAATGCATTGGGTGTGCACCAGCACACCGTTGGCGTAAGAGGAAAGCGGGCAGAGACCTTGTCTAGCAATATCGCTAATGCCAACACGCCAGGCTACAAAGCGCAAGATATTGACTTTCAACGCGCGCTCAAGGCGGCAAGCTCCGAGGCAAGTATTGGCCTAAGTCGCACAAATGAGCGGCACATCGCTGCCTCTAGCCGGGTGACCGGAGAGAAAAAGTACCGTGTCCCATCACAGCCGGATACGGGCGATGGTAATACGGTTGATGCGCAGCTAGAAAAGAATTTGTTCATGCAGAACGCACTGGAATACCAGGCCTCACTCGATTTTCTTGGCTCTAAGTTCAAGAATATGAAGAAGGCATTGAATGGGAAATAATCGATGAGTTTGTTTAATATTTTTAACGTGTCGGGATCGGCCATGAGCGCCGAATCAGTACGATTGAACACCACATCAAGCAACCTGGCCAATGCCAATTCGGTGAGTAGCTCTGCTGAAGAGACATACCGAGCACGGCATCCGATTTTCTCTGCGGAGCTTAATCGCTTTAAGCAGCAGGGCGAAAGTGTGCCGGTCAACATTGATGGTATTGTCGAGAGCCAGAAACCATTACGCGCGGAATATAACCCCAACCATCCGATGTCGAATGACGAGGGGTATATTTTTAAACCGAACGTGAATGTGATGGAAGAGATGGCGAACATGATTTCTGCGTCGCGATCTTACCAAACCAATGTTCAGGTGGCCGATGCGAGTAAACAAATGCTGATGCGTACGCTTCAGATGGGTCAGTAATGTAGGAGGCGAAGATGGCCGGAATTGACGGTACAGGTTCAAGTAACGGACTGTCCTACATTGACCAGCTAAAGGCGCAGCAAGAGAAAAAACTGCAAGAGAAGCAAGACTCGACCACGGGTAAGCAAGCACTCGAACAGGAAGACTTTCTCAAATTGCTCACCAAGCAGCTGTCACAGCAGGATCCGTCCAAACCTGTCGATAACGACAAGATGATCTCGCAGATGGCGTCGTTTGCCACGGTAGAGGGCATCGGCAAAATGAACAAGCAGTTTGATACGTTCAATGAGTCGATTACGTCCAACCAGGCATTACAAGCGTCATCGTTAGTAGGGCGTGACGTGCTAGTTCCCGGCTCCACCGGTGTGAAAGGTGAAACGGGCGGTGTCGCGGGCATGGTGAAGCTGCCTCAAGCGCTAGATAATGTCAGTGTTCGAATTGAGAACGAACAAGGACAACTATTGAGAACGTTCAGTATGGGTGCCAAACCACCAGGTGATCATCGCGTCGAATGGGATGGGATGGATGACAACGGCAATCCTATGCCGGAGGGCACTTACAAGCTCAAGGTGAGTGGCATGGTTGATGGACAGACACAAGAATTTGATGTGTCCACCTATGCCAATGTGAACAGTGTTTTGCTGGGGAATGGTGGTGGCAATGTGATGTTAAATATTGCTGGCTTTTCCTCACCGATGAAACTGGCTGAAGTGCTAGAGGTCGGTAATGCCGACGTCGGTAATGTGACGAAAGGCTGACCGATTTATTAGGAGTGAAAAGCAATGGGTTTTAATATTGCGTTAAGTGGCCTTGGTGCGGCCCAGAAAGACATGAACACCACCAGTAACAACATTTCTAATGCCAATACCTATGGCTTTAAGGAATCTCGCGCAGAGTTTGGTGATGTGTATTCGACGTCGATCTTCTCAAACTCGAAGACTACCAACGGCACAGGTGTTCAAACATCGACCGTGGCGCAGCAATTCCACGAAGGCTCGAGTATTTATACCAATAATCCGCTCGATTTGCGGATTAGCGGCAATGGTTTCTTCGGTGTGTCAAATGACAAGCTGCAAAACAATGATTACCATTTAACCCGCAACGGTGCTTTCCACCTTGATAAAAATAACGACATTATCAATTCCGAAGGTCAGTACTTGCTTGGTTACAACGTCGATCCTGATACCCAGCAGGTCTCTTCTTATGAGCCTCAGTCTCTTAATGTACCGGATCAGTTTGGTCAGCCTCGTGCGTCACAAAATGTTGATATTGGTTTGAACTTACCAGCCGGCGGTGCACCAAAAGATCCGACCCAGTTTAATTTTGAAGACCCTGAAACCTACAACAAGCAAACCTCTGCAACGGTTTATGATTCGCTTGGTCAGCCGTATAAGTTGTCGACGTATTATGTGAAAGGTAACGATCCGGCCAATCCCAATAGCTGGTCTGTGTATTACACCATGACGGATCCTGAAGGTGAAAAGCCGGTGAATATCCAAGGTGGCAATTCAACCAATGCCACTGGACAGGTTGGTCACACCATCGACTTTAACTCAGATGGTTCAGTGAACAATATTAATGGCGGTAATCCGATCGTGACCGATGCCTTGGGCCCAACAGGCGCTGGATTAGAGATGAACGGTGCCAACGGTGATCAGCAGCTCACGCTCAACTTTGATAACCCGACTCAGTATGCCGCGCCGTTTGAGATGCGCAAATTTTCTGATGATGGGGCGACGACAGGCTATTTGACCAAGGTCGATATTGATCCGAAAGGGACCATTATGGCGACCTACAGTAATGGTGAAAACATCGCATTAGGCCGGGTTGGCATGGTGCGTGTTGCCAACCAGCAAGGCTTAGCACAGGTAGGTAATACTCAGTGGGATATCACCCAAGACTCGGGCGATCCCATTTTTGGTGAGGCGATGCAAGGCGCATTTGGTCAAGTGAAAAGCGGGACCATTGAGCAATCTAATATCGATATGACTCAAGAGCTGGTCGATTTGATCACCGCGCAACGTAATTTCCAAGCGAACTCGCGAGCGCTGGAAGTGAGTAACCAGATGCAACAGAATATCTTGCAAATCCGTTAAGACCGCTTTTATTGCCGCCTGCCTATCAGGCGGCAAGTCCTCGCCTTCGTTTACTCTTTTATCTCCCCCCTTTCTTAATGATCTCTTTCTATCTTTCTGAAAAACATGCATTTAATTAATGGCACGCTCCTTGCTTTGTTACCTACAGAACGATTGTGGAGGCAACCAATATGGATCGCGCGTTATACCTCGCCATGAGTGGCGCTAAGCAAGATATGCAGGCAATGCAGTTGCGCGCCAACAACCTAGCCAATGTCAGTACCACGGGATTTCGAGCTGATCTTGAGCAGTCTCGCTCTATGCAAGCTTACGGTGAAGGATTACCAAGCCGAGTTTTTAATATGACTGAGCGACCTGGTTATAGCTTCGAGCAAGGCTCCACCATCACAACCGGCCGTAATCTTGATGTGGCCGTTCAAGGTGAAGGCTGGATGTCGGTATTAGACAGCCAAGGCCAAGAAGGCTACACCCGTGCCGGTCACTTGAAAGTGGATCAAACCGGCCTACTTCAAAATACTAATGGTAACCTTATTCTTGGAGAGAGTGGGGGCCCGATATTTATTCCCCTCCCAGCAGCAAAAATTGAAGTGGGCAAAGACGGTGGTGTTTCTGTACTCCCCCAAGGAGCGCCACCTGATGCGATGGAAGTGGTGGATAGAATTAAACTCGTTCGCCCAGATAACCAAGACCTTTTCAAAGATAAAAATGGGGTATTTAAGCCCAAAGAACCTGGCACCGTATTTCCAGCGGATGCAGGTGTGACGTTACAAACGGGAGCTTTAGAGGGCAGTAACGTTAACGCAGTGGGTGAAATGACGGGGCTGATTGATTTGCAACGTCACTTTGAAATGCAAGTGAAGTTAATGAAAACCACAGAAAAAATGGACGAGTCGTCTTCATCGTTATTGCGGCTTGGCTAAGGTTTATTAAGAGGAAGTAATTATGCATCCAGCATTATGGGTCAGCAAAACCGGACTTGATGCGCAGCAAACTAATATTTCGACGATTTCGAATAACCTAGCCAACGCATCGACGGTCGGTTTTAAAAAGTCACGCGCGGTATTTGAAGATCTTTTTTATCAAAACATTAATCAACCGGGCGGCCAATCATCTCAGAACACAGAGCTGCCGAGTGGTTTGATGTTGGGGGCAGGCTCAAAGGTGGTGGCCACTCAGCGTGTCCATACCAATGGTAATGTGCAAACCACAGACAATGCGCTCGACATGATGATCGAAGGCGATGGCTTTTTCCAAGTGTTGCTCCCCGACGGCAACATGGGTTACCAACGCAATGGTCAGTTCACCCTCAACGATGAGGGGACTATCGTTACCTCAGGGTCGGGCTATACACTGGAGCCTGAAATCACGATACCGGATGATGCTGTACAGGTGACCGTCGGCACGGATGGCGAAGTCTCTGTCCGTTTGCGCGGTCAGCAAGAAAACCAAGTCTTGGGTCAAATCACGACGGTGGATTTTATTAACCCAGGTGGTTTGGAACCGGTTGGTCAGAATATCTACCTACCCACAGGCGCCAGTGGTGATCCGCAAGAAGGCGTACCAGGCCTGAATGGGTTTGGCGAAGTAAAACAATCGATGCTCGAAACTTCAAACGTCAATGTGACCGAAGAACTGGTCAATATGATCGAAGCCCAACGTGTTTATGAGATGAACTCTAAAGTTATCTCATCCGTTGACCAGATGCTCAGTTACGTAAATCAACAGTTATAAGCATGGTGAAGGTATAAGGGGGCAATGATGACGGTGCAACGTGGATTAATATCGGGCCTTTTCTTTGCCACGCTCCTAGGGATGGGCGGTTGTTCATTGCCGGGGCAGCAAGATACAGGCAGTGATCTTGACCAAGCCACCTCGACCACAGATGCGGTTGAAGGCGATACAACACCGGAAGGTGAGGGCTTGATTGGTTTGTTACGTCAACGTGAAGATCCCAAAGCTGACGATCCGTCTTGGTCTCCGATTCGCCCGCAACAGCCTCCGGAGCACTATGCAACGGCGACAGGATCTCTGTTTAATACCAGCCAACAGCGTGATTTATATAATGGCTCAAAACCCAGTGGACTTGGGGATATCGTGACGGTCATGCTTGAGGAAAACACTCAGGCTCAAAAAAGTGCGAGCTCCGATTTGGCCAAGTCAAACGACTTGAGCATGGATCCTCTGTCTTTAGGAGGGGAAGAAATCACCATTGGCGAGCGCACCTTGTCGTATGAAGTGAGCAATGATAATTCATCAACGGGTTCTTCATCGGCAGATCAAAGTAATAGTCTGCAAGGCTCTATTTCGGTACAAGTGATTAATGTGTTGGCCAATGGCAACTTAATGGTGCGCGGCGAAAAATGGTTAACGCTGAACTCAGGCGATGAATACATTCGCTTGAGCGGTACCATTCGACCCGCCGATATTGGTCCGGATAACACCATTGCTTCAACCCGTATATCCAATGCCAGAATTCAATATTCCGGTACCGGCGAGCGACAAGATACCCAAGAACAAGGCTGGTTGGCACGATTCTTTAATGTCACCTTGTAGCCCTATATTGTGACGGAGAGTTGACGTGAAAAAGTGGTTGTTATCGATAGTCTTGTTGGTTGTCGCCACACCAAGCCTTGCGGCTCGAATAAAAGACGTTGCCGAGGTTGCGGGGGTCAGGAGTAACACGTTGACGGGCTATGGTTTAGTGGTCGGTTTGCCGGGGACAGGTGAAAGCACTGATTTTACTGACCAAAGTTTTAAGTCGATGCTAAATAACTTTGGTATCGAACTTCCTACTGATACAACCCCTCAATCGGACAATATCGCTGCAGTCGCAGTGACTGCAGACCTCCCTGCGTTTGCCAAACAGGGTCAAAAACTTGACGTGACTGTGTCATCGATTGGCTCGGCGGAAAGTTTAAGAGGGGGAACCTTGCTCCAAACCTTTCTGAAAGGGCTGGATGGCAACGTCTATGCCACCGCACAAGGCAACTTAATTGTCGGTGGGTTTAGTGCCACGGGGGCCGATGGCTCACAACTGGTGGGGAATACCCCTACTGTGGGGCGAATCACGAACGGTGCCTCGGTCGAGCGCGAAGTGCCGAATCCATTTGGTCGAGGTGATCACCTTACCTTTAATCTTTTTCAATCCGACTTTACCACCGCTCAACGTATGGCGGATGCGATTAACCGCTTTCTAGGACCATCAACAGCGTCTGCGATGGATGCTACGTCGGTGCGTGTCAGAGCGCCGCGTGATGTGAGCCAGCGGGTCGCGTTTTTATCTACCTTAGAAAATATTGAATTTCAACCTGGAGATGGTGCGGCTAAAATCATCGTCAATTCTCGTACGGGCACCATTGTGGTGGGACAAAATGTGCGCCTTCGTCCAGCTGCAATTACGCATGGCGGCATGACCGTCTCGATTCAAGAAGACTTTAATGTCGATCAGCCCAACCCACTCGGTGGTGGGGAAGCGGTAGTCACACCGGATACCGAGATTAATGTGACAGAAGAAGAAGGCCGCATGTTCCATTTTAAACCGGGTGTAACATTGGACGACTTGGTTCGCGCGGTCAATGGCGTGGGGGCCGCTCCCTCAGACTTGATGGCCATTTTGCAGGCGCTCAAACAAGCCGGGGCCATCGATGGCCAGTTGATAGTGATATAAGGGACCGCAATGAAATCTCCAGTTGATAGCCAGTTTGTTCACGATATCAGTCAACTTGATTCGTTGCGTCGCCAAGCGACCAAGGGGGGAGATGGCGATCAGAGTGAGGCATTACGCTCTGCGGCTGAGCAATTTGAAGCCTTGTTCACCCAGATGCTGTTTAAATCAATGCGTGATGCCAATGAAGCGTTCGAGTCTGATCTTATCGATGATCGCACCTCTAAGTTTTATGAGAAAATGGCAGACGAACAAATGGCGAGTGAACTCAGCCGAGAGGGATCGCTGGGGCTGGCTGATATGATTGTGGAACAACTGGGCCAGGCTCTGGGCGATAGTGAACCTGACTTGGAAGATGCGGCGCGCACATCGGCGCAATCTTTGCCTTTGGATCAAAATCGAAGTCGAGAGGCGGCAGAAAAAGCGATTGCCGCGCTGGATAGCCAGTCGATTGCCCCACCGGCAGCGGGAAGTGAGGCGGGACAACGTAATGAAGGCTTTGATTCGCCTGCCGCATTTGTTGATAGATTAGCGCCTCATGCACGACGCGCGGCGCGGGCACTTGGCACCGATCCAGCAATCATTTTAGCACAAGCTGCCTTGGAAACCGGCTGGGGTAAAAAAGTGATCGCCAATGCCCGTGATAACAGCCATAACTTGTTCAATATTAAAGCGGATCCACGCTGGAGCGGAGATAAAGTCGCGACGCAAACACTCGAAGTGTATGATGGGATCCCGGTGAAAGAAACGGCGAGTTTCCGCGCCTATCCATCCTATCAAGATAGTTTTGATGATTTTGTTTCGTTTTTACGAGAAAACCCCCGTTACGAGCAAGCCCTGTCTCAATCTGCGCAACCTGAACAGTTTATTCGCGAACTCCACCAAGCGGGCTATGCCACTGATCCTGAGTATGCCGACAAAGTTATCCGTGTGCTCGATCAAGTCCGTGGCATGATGGAATAATTGAGCGGCAGGCAAAGGCTTGCCGTTTATTATTTTAACTTGATTTTTTATGCCTTTAAATCAGTTAATATCTTGTTTTACATCGCTTTAAAACCCCTCTGCCTTCTCTGGCCTGATTTTTGCTTTACTTTGATTATCTCGTTTTAATTGCCGGGTTACTTGGAGGCACAATGGGCTTGGACCTGCTTTCCCTTGGATCGCAAGGCGTACTGACTGCGCAGCGACAGCTGAATACAACAGGTCACAATATCTCTAACGTGAATACGGAAGGGTATAGCCGTCAATCCGTTGAGCAACAAACCAATGATCCGCAATTTTGGGGTGGCAACAATTACGGTACCGGTGTTCATGCTGCTGCGGTACGCCGTAACTATGATAAGTTCGCGGTTAATGAACTGAATGTGGCGACCTCGAACTTGTCTCACGCCGCCGCGCGCAACGATCAACTCGGTCGACTCGACGATATGATGGCGCATTCAGCCAAAAAAATTCCTGAAAACATGAATGAATTCTACGGCGCGGTTAAAGGGTTAACTGATAGCCCCAGTGATATGGGAGCGCGAAAAGTCGTGCTCGAAAAAGCGCGAATGGTCGCTGCCGGCATGAATGACGTTTATGGCGTGTTACAGCAGCAATCAATTGATACCTCGTCACAAATTGATGCCACGGTAAAGCGAATGAACGACATCGGCCAAGAGCTGGTGGATGTGCATAAGGCAATACTTAAAACCCCCGCCGAAGCCAATGACCTATTGGACCGTCATGACAAATTGATCCGAGAGCTGTCTGAGTACACCCAGGTAAGCGTGAATGCACGCGAAGATGGTCTTTTTAATGTCATCATTGGCAGTGGCCATATGCTGGTATCCGGGATGAATAGCAGTGAGTTAACTACCTTGCCGGGTGAGCCGGATCATCAAGAGCGTCGTTTAGCCCTCGTTGAAGGTAAGAGTGTGAAAGCCATTTCGAATAGCGATATTCGCGGTAAACTTGGTGCATTATTTGAGTACCGTGATGACACACTCAGCCAAGCGCGTGACGAGTTAGGCCGAATGTCGATTGGGTTTTCTCAGGCGTTGAATGATTTGCAGGGACAAGGCTTCGATCTTAATGGTGAAGTGGGCAAAAATATCTTTACCGATTTTAACAGTGATCGCATCGCCCGTTCTCGCGTGGTTCAAAACGGTGACTCCACCGCGGACCTTAAAGTTTATATCGATGATTTGCAAAAGCTTAAACCGGGTGACTATCAACTTAAGTTCGATGGCACACAATATACGCTGACCGCCCCAGACGGCAAACAATCCGCCGTTACCCCTAGTGGTACGCCTCCCAGCTTCAATGTGGACGGAATGCGTGTTCAAATTGATGCAGGATTGGCGGCCAATGAGCGAGTATTAATTCGCCCGGCACGGTCAGCGGCAGGGCAAATGCGGGTGGCGATGGAAGATCCTGCTGATATTGCCGCACAAAGCTATATTAGTGGTAGCTCGGTGAGTAAAGGTGAGGGCGACGTTCGTGTACTGCAAAGTGGCGGACAAAAAGAATTTCAAGTTCGAATCTCACCGGATGGCAGCCAATTTGCGGTGACAGACACCAAAGGACAAATCTTGGTTGCGCCTCAAGCTTATCCACCTGGTGGGCCGATAGACGTGAATGGGACCGTGATTGATCTTAATGATAAAGCGGTGCCTGACGATGTCTTGGCCGTAAGCTTGATCCCGGCGGATGGCGACAACAGTAACTTAATTCGCATGCAAGAGTTGCAAACGCAAAAGTTGATGGATAATGGCCGCTCCACCGTGCTTGACGTCTATGAAGGGCTGAGTACCGATTTAGGGGTGCAAAAAGCGTCGTATGAGCGTTTGCAGGATGTGAGTATGGTTGAACATGATGCGGCAGAAGGACGTGTCGCTCAAGTGTCTGGGGTTAACCTTGATGAAGAGGCGGCGAATATGATGAAGTTTCAACGCGCTTATATGGCGGCGTCACGCATCATGACTGCGGCCAATGAAACCTTTGATTCTCTGCTCAATGCAACGCGATAAGGGTCGATCAGTATGATTAGTCGTATTGCTAGTTTTCATAATTACCAATCTGTCTCCAACGACATTATGCGCCAAAATGTAAAGGTGCAAGATAATCAGGAGCAAATGGCGACCGGAAAACGTGTGATCACATCCGGCGATGATCCCGTCTCATCAATCTATATTCAGAACTTTCGCCAGCAAGATGAGCAGATTGATCAGTTTATTGATTCGATCACCTTGGCGAGAAATCGTCAAACACGTGAAGAGATCGCTATTGATGAATCAGAGCAAATCATGGATGGCGCCAAGCGTAAAGTGATGGCGATGATTAATGGTTCGTTATCGGTGGAAGACCGCACTGCGCACCGCCAAGATCTGCAAGGAATGTTTGATAACTTTATGGACTTGGTGAACACCAAAGACGAGTCAGGCAACTTCTTGTTCTCCGGCACCCAAACCAGTACCCAGCCTTTTTATCGTGATACCCAAGGCAATGTCCGTTATGCCGGCGACAGTTACTTTCGTACGGCACAAGTCGCGCCTGCAGTAGAAGTGCCGACCTCCGATCCCGGCGATAAGATGTTTATGGAAATTGATAACCCTTTTGGCGATTATCAACCGGAATACGATCTTGAAGATGGATCTCTGCTGTTGCTGGCAAACGCGGAAAATAGCAATGATGCTGATACGGCCAACTATTCGGTGTCGTTTGATGTCAATGCTAGTGGTGATACCACGTACTCACTGATGCAAGATGGCACCGAAGTCAGTGCTGGCCTTTACGATCCGCAAACCGGCATTGAGTGGAACACGCTCAAAATGACCTTTGAAGGTGAGATGGGGCCGGGTGATACTATCAACTTAGAAAGACAAGATAGCTTCAATATCTTCGATGCGTTTAAAAATGGTGCGGCTTTATCGTATGCGGATATCGATGATGCCTCGGCAACGGCAGAGCTCCATCAAGTCACTGAGCAGTTTTCAGCCGCCTTTAAACACTTGAACAAAGCACGCTCAGAAGTGGGAACGCGGTTGACCACGCTCGATCGACAAGAAAGCATGCATAAAGATTTTAAATTAGTGTTGAATCGCTCTTTGGGCACCATGGAAGATTTAGATTATACCCAAGCCGCCATTGATATGAACGAAGATATGCTGGCACTGCAAGCGTCCCAGCAGGCCTTTGCGAAGACTAAAGATCTTTCGTTGTTTAATTATATTTAACCCAAGGTTGAAGCCTTAGGTTACCGCAAGGTACCAGGGGTGAATAAAAACGGGGCCGTCTCAGCGGCCCCGTTTTTATTGGTAGAGGGTGACTCTCCCTTTTTACCGACCGAGATCGTCAACCATACGGCGTGCTATCGCATCAAGCAGTGGCTGTTTGTCTTTGATCATTGGCGGATAACTAAACGCATACTCTGCGTAGCCTGGCATCGACTCTGGCGTTTGTATATCGCTCTCTTTATGGCCGGCAAAAAACACATAGCAAGGTGTGCCGACGGCAACCGTCAGCCGATGCACCGCTGTCCCCGCAGTAAATACCCCCGAGAGCTGTTTGATCGCATGCGCGGTCCCCATAAAATCATTTTTAAGATCCAATCCGGGCAGTGACACGATCTCAACGCCCGTTTGTTTTTTGATTTTACTCAGCTCTTTTTCACACTCACCATATTGTAAATTGACAAACTGGGCGCTAGGACAAAGCTGGCGAACGGCTTTTATCCAGCCTGCTAATTCTTCAGCCACCAAGTAGTGAATGTTACGGGTGGCAGCCGCAAGACCACTGCGCCAGCATAGCCCAAACACAGGCCCTTTCTGATGCAATTTAGCTAACGGTGCTATCCAAGGCGCATGGGGTGCGACATCAGGAACAATATAGGTTTGCTGATAAAGATGACGGTCAAAGTGGTGATAGCACAACCCTGCCAGTGATCCACCGGCCACCCAACTATCAATGTCAGCGAGAACATGCTCAGGGACGAAAATATCTTTTCCATCTTTGCGAGAAATCGGCACAATTTCTGTACTTGGAAATGCTTGACTCAGTAAGGGCTCTAGACGCGGATCGCAGCCAACGTACACTTTTCGAGCACGCTCAACCACCATTGCCACGTTATGAAAATAGGCGAGTTCATCCCCGACACCTTGCTCAGGCATAATGAGTACGGCATCGGTTTGTGGTCGCGACAAATCCCAACGGGGTAAATCACCGTGGTATTTGAGTCGACGGCCGCACTCAATCCCCGCCTCATTGGCTTGATAGAATTTCTCCCATGCCATTTGCGTGCGATAGACAAACGCCAGGTTAAACCGCAGCGCATGATCATCGGGTTGCGCCGCTAATAACGTTTCTAGGCGATGTTGGGCTTGATCGATATTTCCCATATACCAGTCGAGCTCGCCTAATTGTGCATTTAAGGTATTCGCTTGTTTATCGCTGACATGAACGAGAGCCTTTTCGTGGATCTGGTAGCAATCGGTCAATTTATCTTGCGTAAACTGATGATGTTGCTTGAGTCGCTCGAAGGTAGCACGGGCATAGGCATAGTGTAATTCTCCGCGCTCGGGGTCATCACGCAAACATTGCTTGGCCAGTTTACTCGCTTCCAACCAATTGGCTTCCTTGAGATACACCACCAACAGTTGGTGCAAAAAGGCTGGATCTTGAGTTTGCTTATGGGCTTGCAAGCAGCGTTGGCGAGCGCTTGTATACGCACCGAGCCCTGACTCTGCTCTTACCAAAAGCAGTTGCCACACTTGATGAGATTGCGCCTTGTCATTACCGCGTAATAAGAGCTGCTGGGCCTTACCGTATTCTTGTTCATCAAGCGCATGCTGAGCCAACGCCATCAATGCAGGAGGGTAGTCGGGCTCAAGCGTTAGTATCGTTTGATAAAGTTGTTCGCTTTGTGCCGTGTGGCCATCCTTCATCAAATTAGCGGCCAACGCCATGGTTTTGTTGATTTCCTCAGCCAGACCTTGATTTTTAATTTGATGCAATTCATCACGCAAAGCATGTGTACGACGGCTCTCACCTTGCAAGCCAAGTTTTGCGGTTAACTGTTCACGTAAACTAAGGATATCTTGGTTGGTGGGAGCGGCGGCAAACAAAGCGTCGACAATGTCTAAGGCCGCTTTGTTGTGGCCTTGCTGGGTGAGCAGTTGCGCTTTGTCGAACAACAGAGAACGATCATCAGGCGCGAGCGTAAGGGCATGTTCAAGATGTGTCATCGCTTGGCGATATTGCCCTTGTTCCGCATCTAATACGGCGAGAACCTGCCGCACGGGAACGGTATCTGGCGCATGGCTCAGTATCTGTTCAAAAACTTGCCGTGCATCGACTTTATTGCCGTCTTGATAGAGGCGAATACCGAGCTGGAACGCGTCATCCAGCGTCATATTCGTTTGACCGTCGTTTTCTTGCGTCATCAGTGACTTCGTCCTGTTATTTATGATTGCCTCGACTTAGTGTCAAGACGCTGGTGGGATGATGAGTGTTATCTATCTGCAAAAAATATTTGCAAAAAATATGCCTTCTAGCTCAGTCGTTACCGGAGTTGGCCGCTTATTTGCAAGCGTACATCGACAAGCGATAGACCGGTCATGCCGGCAACCGAAGGCGAGGCGTTGCCGCTATATTGCCGCTGGTACAGAAAATCGGCAGATTCCGCTGTCATTATTGCGCTCTATTATACAACAAAAATCTAGTAATATACTGATTTAGATAGATTTTAAAAAGTTGGCATATATATTGTATTTAATCAACCAAGCGGCCAGTTTTTGAACGGGCTGAGACTAAAACTGATTAACAAGCTGTTCCCGCAGCACCGCCATTACACAGTGCAACACGTCGCGGGTAGGCTGTTTCGCAAAGCAAGCGAAAGTCAAAGGAGAGCAAAATGGGTGTAACAGTTAACACCAACGTGTCTGCGATGACTGCGCAGCGTTACCTGAATAAAGCGACCGATGAGTTGAACAATTCAATGGAACGTCTGTCGTCAGGTAGCCGAATCAACAGTGCTAAAGACGACGCGGCGGGTTTGCAGATATCTAACCGATTAGTGGCCCAAACTCGAGGGCTTGATGTGGCAATGCGGAACGCCAATGATGGTATCTCGATTGCCCAGACTGCCGAAGGGGCTATGCAAGAGTCTACCAATATTTTGCAGCGTATGCGGGACCTTTCCTTGCAATCTGCTAACGGTGCTAATGGTAAATCTGAACGTGTGGCTATCCAAGAAGAGGTCGAGGCACTGAAAGATGAGCTGAACCGAATTGCAGAAACGACAGCCTTTGGTGGACGTCGATTACTGAATGGTTCGTTTGGTGAAGCCTCGTTCCAAATTGGTGCGGATGCCGGTGAAGCGATCATTATGGGACTCTCGAGCATTCGTGCAGATGATTTCCGCATGGGTGGCGTAGAATTTGTCGGCAGTCAACCCAAATCAGCTGGCTGGGAAGTGGATGGTGCAGCCTCGACATTACAGCTGCAATTTACCACGAAAGAGGGTGAAAACGTCAGCTTAAGTATCGGCGCGAAAGCAGGCGATGATGTGGAAGAGCTGGCAAGCTATATCAACGGTCAGTCAGATGAAATGCTCACCGCCTCCGTTGACGAAGAAGGACAGCTGCAAATCTTTATTGAAGAGAATAAAGTCGCAGGCGCGGTCAATTTTAGTGGTGGACTCGCCGCCTCTCTGGGAATGGTTTCGGGTAATGGTGACTTAGTGACAGCGGCAGACCTCGATGTGTCCGATGTCGGTGGTGCTCAAATGGCCGTTGGCGTTGTCGATGCGGCGATGCGTTATATCGACAGTCAGCGGGCGGATTTGGGTGCGAAGCAAAATCGACTCAGCCACACCATTAGCAACTTGTCGAATATCCAGGAAAATGTGTCGGCTTCAAACAGTCGTATTCGAGACACAGACTTTGCGCGTGAAACGACGGCAATGACCAAAGGTCAAATCCTACAGCAGGCGGGTACCTCGATGCTGGCTCAGGCCAAACAGATGCCACAAGCAGCATTGAACCTTCTGCAATAACCTCTCGTTTTTACAGGTAAAAAAAAGCGGCAAGCGGTTGCCGCTTTTTTTATGCCAATTTTTATCAAAATCCCACTAAAGATATCTCTCCTTTGGGCGTTAACCTTCATAGCGCCATACGGCATCGGTATTAATACCGACACGCACAACAAAAAAGCTAAAGCTTTCTCAACGTGCGCCGCTACATGGGTTGTGAACAATTTTACACTGGTTTTCCCTGGTCAGCTGGGCGAAGCCGGACCTAGAACCTAAGGAGAATAGTTATGGCTATTACTGTTAACACTAACGTCCCTGCGATGACAGCTCAGCGATTTTTGAATAATTCGACCGATGCGCTGAACAACTCAATGGAGCGTTTGTCATCCGGCTCTCGTATCAACAGTGCCAAAGATGATGCGGCAGGTCTTCAGATTTCTAACCGCTTGATGGCACAAAGCAGTGGCTTGGGTGTGGCTGTTCGAAATGCCAATGACGGTATCTCAATGGCGCAAACCGCTGAAGGGGCGATGGAAGAGTCAAGCAACATCTTGCAACGTATGCGTGACTTGTCACTGCAATCCGCTAACGGTGCTAACGGTGACTCTGAACGTAGCGCAATTCAAGAAGAAGTGGTCGCGCTGAAAGACGAGCTAAACCGTATCGCAGAAACCACCTCGTTCGGTGGTGCCAAGCTCCTCAACGGCACATTTGGTACGCGTTCGTTCCAAGTGGGTGCTGATGCTGGTGAAGCGGTGATGATGGAGTTCAAAAACATCCGCGCTGACCACAGTGAAATGGGTGGCGCTAGCTTTACGGCTGCGAATGGTAAGTCAGCAGGGTGGACAGCTACTGCCGGTGCAACCATGGCAATCAATATCACCAATGCGGATGGCACCTCAACGTCGATCAATGTAACGGCGAAAGGCGGTGATGACATTGAAGAAATCGCGACCTACATTAATGGTCAGGCTGACGATAAACTCAGTGCATCGGTGACGGAAGACGGTGAGCTGCAAATTGTCACTGGGGCAGGTTCGGATGCAACCTTCTCAGGGGCGCTGGCTACGTCGCTCTCCATGGGAACCAAAGTGGATGAAACCATCAAAGATGTGGATGTTTCGTCTATGGGTGGCGCACAAAAAGCGGTCGGTATGATCGATAATGCGATGCAATTTATCGACTCTCACCGTGCTGAATTGGGTGCGAAGCAAAACCGTTTGAGCCATACAATTGCGAACTTGGATAACGTCAATGAAAACGTATCGGCCTCGAACAGCCGAATCCGTGATGTTGATTTCGCGAAAGAAACAACGAACTTGACCAAATCGCAAATTCTGCAGCAGTCTGGTACCTCGATTTTGGCGCAAGCCAAGCAGGCGCCACAAGCGGCACTGAGCTTGCTCGGTTAACCATTCACGAGCGGCGGCCTAATCGCCGCCGCTACGTTTTTGGAGGTGAATAGCAATGGACATTTCATCCGTTTCCAATTCATCCCTGCTGCACTCAAAACCCTCTGATGGCACAAAGATTGCAAAAGATGTAAGAGTTGGAAAAACGCAGTCTGATCCGGTGAATCAGCATCAGCAAGCTGAACGCCGAGAAGCGCGAGAATCAATGCAGCAACGGCGTGTTGAACAGTCGCAGCGCATTGAAGAAAACCGTCAGCTACAACGACAACAGCTTGAAAAGCTGGTCGCCCGGCTAGATGAGTTTATGTCTGACTTTAACAAAGGGCTCGCATTCCGACTGGATGAAGACACAGGACGTAGCATTGTCACCGTGTATGAAATGAACAGTGGCGATATCATCCGTCAAATTCCAGAAAAAGAAATGTTAGAGCTTGCTAAGCAATTGTCGCAACACGCGCGAGGGCTGGTCACAGAGAAGGTGTAACGAGGTGAGAGAGTCGTTATGAGTGTAAAAGCAGCAGGCATGGGCGGTGGCATGGATATTAATGCCATGGTCACTAAAATCGTGGATGCTGAACGTGCACCCAAGCAAGAGCGGATTATCAAACGCACTAATGACGTTGAAACCGACATTAGTGCGTTTGGTCGCTTAAAAGATTCTCTCGCGACACTTAAAACCCAGATGTATGATTTTCGTCGTAACGAAGGTTTTTCGGCGAGAACCACATCGGTGAGCAACCCCGACGCGCTCGGTGCTACGGCAACACCGGACGCCATCCCTGGACGTTATCAGGTTTATGTACAGCAACTTGCGGGGGCTCATAAGCTTGTCTCGCCAGGCGTCGATCCTGATGCCTCGTTGGGTACGGGTAAACTTACGATCACCATGGGTAATCGCACCAGTGTGATCGATGTGCCGCAAGGCAAAGACAGCTTGGCTGACGTTGTGCGGGCGATTAACAACGATCCTAAAAACCCCGGGATCCAGGCGTCGCTTATCCAAGACGATAGTGGCACACGTATGGTGCTAAACGGTAATAAAACCGGGGAAACGAATCGGATCGAAGTGAATGTTGATGCTCAGATAGGCAGTGCACTCCACCAGTTAGGCTTTCAAGCTGGACAAGCTAATAATGGCATGACGCAAATGCAGGCAGCACAAGATGCCAAGATACTGATTGATGGTATCGCCTCGGTGTCCAGTACAACCAATACATTTGATAATGCTATCGAGGGTGTCTCGTTAGAAGTTGACCAAACCAGTGATAAGCCACTTTCACTGGCGGTAGAGCATGACCGAGAATCGGTACGATCAACGATTACGTCTTTTGTTGATAACTACAATGCGTTCTTCCGTGTCTCTCAAGCCGTTAGCCAATATGATCCCGAAACGCAACAAGGCGGTCCGTTGGCGGGTGAAACTGTGATACGTACGGCGACCAGTCGGTTACGTAACTTATTTTCATCCCCGATAGAGAAAGCGCCTGAAGGGATGAAAACATTGAGTGAACTTGGGGTGACGACCACCATGGATGGCCGTTTAGAAATCGACAATAAAGTGTTAGACCGCCAGCTGCGTCAAAACTTTAACGCTTTAGAAGGTTTTTTCGGTGGCAATGATGGCTTTGCGCGTCAATTAGAGCAGGTGATCAATGGGTTCACCGGCGCGGGTGGGGCGATCAGTAACCGTGAAAGCACGCTTTCAGAGCAAAAGCTGAGATTACGTGATGATCAGCGTGAGTTAGATAGACGCATGGAAAGCTTAGAGTCACGAACCATGCAGCGCTTTTCTGCGATGGAAGAAGCAACGAGTCAAATGCGTTCTCAATTGCAAGCAATGCAAAACATCATGCCAGGTTAGCCATGACAGAGATTGCGGATTGGCTCGTCACGTTAGAGGTAATGGATGCAGACATTGCTCAGCACTTAACCTTAAGTGACATTGATCCAGAAAAGCTGGCTCAACAATTGCATGATAGAAAAACGCTGCTCGATAAGATTGCAGCGTCAACACAGGCGCCGAGTCATCCACAATGGTCCGAGGCGTTGGCAAGAACAAAAACGCTCATTGATACGCTCGAAGAGCACAAAGCAGAATCTGCCAAGCGCTTGTTACAGCAGCGCAAGGGGAAGCAGTCTGTGCAGCTGTATAAGAAATTTCAATAGGTGAGGAAGACTATGAGAGGCTCACTACAGGCCTATAAGAAGGTCTCGGTTGACAGTCAGTTAAGCGCCGCGTCGCCTCATAAGGTTATCCAGATGCTGATGGCCGGGGCTATTGAGCGTTTAATTCAAGGCAAGGCGGCGATGGCACAAGGCGATTTATCCGTCAAAGGTGAGCGCCTAGGTAAGGCATTGGATATTATTATCAATCTACGGGCTTGTTTATCTATGGATGAGGGCGGTGATATCGCGGATAATTTGGATGCCATTTATGACTTTATGATTCGACAAGTCAGTGCCGCCAACTTAGACAATACGCCAGAACCCATTGACGATGTGATTGAGCTATTGCGAGAGATAAAATCAGCTTGGGACCAGATTCCCTCTGAATACCATAATATGACCCAAGCGACCAGTTAAACCGCCTACCAAACGACGGACATGGCACTGGAGTCACAGGTTTACTGTGTCTCCGGTTGCCTTATGCGCGTTCTCTATTACAATGTCTTGATTAAAATTGAGATTGTTGTTGCTTACGAGCGGCACAATAATAATAAGTTATCAGGGCAGACGTATCTCACACATGCAAGATTTAGCAAAGATCCTTGTTATCGATGACGATGACCAGTTTCGTCACGATCTCGGCGTGATACTCGATTTTATCGGCGAGCGTTACGCGCTTCACTCGACCACAGATGTCAGTGATGCACTCTGGGAGCAAAACTGGGGCGCATGTTTTCTTGGTCACGTCCGCTCGACATCGCTGTTAGAGAAAGTGCTTGACCAACTTGCGACCTATCACCATGTTCCAGTGATTGCGATTCGACGTCATGATCGTGAACTTTCCGGGTTGCCTAATTATGTCGGCGAACTGGGCTTACCGTTAAATTACCCACAATTGTTTGACGCCTTACACCATTGCCGTGAGTTTGCTGGAAAACAAGCGTTTAGTATTCCACAACTCGCAGGTGACAATACCGCCTTTCATAATATGGTTGGCAAGAGCGATGTGATTGAACAGGTTCGTCATTTAATTGATCAGGTTGCTTCAACCGAGGCAAGTGTGTTGATTTTAGGTGAGTCTGGCACCGGTAAAGAAGTGGTTGCACGCCATATTCATCATTCATCCTCACGCGCGACCGGTCCTTTTGTGCCGGTGAACTGTGGTGCGATTCCCGGAGAGCTCCTCGAAAGTGAACTCTTTGGCCATGAAAAAGGGGCATTTAC
Source organism: Salinivibrio sp. AR640 (assembly GCF_001995405.1). Classification (NCBI taxonomy): domain Bacteria; kingdom Pseudomonadati; phylum Pseudomonadota; class Gammaproteobacteria; order Vibrionales; family Vibrionaceae; genus Salinivibrio; species Salinivibrio sp. AR640. The sequence continues at coordinate 49,118 of NZ_MUFD01000010.1, forward strand.
CGGCGCAATTTCAGCGCGCAAAGGACGTTTTGAACTTGCGGAGGGTGGAACGCTCTTTTTGGATGAAATCGGCGATATGCCGATGCCAATGCAAGTGAAGTTGTTACGCGTCCTTCAAGAGCGTACGTTTGAGCGAGTGGGAGGAAATAAAAGTATTCGCGCCAATGTCAGAGTGGTTGCTGCCACTCACCGCACACTGGAAACGATGATCCAAGAAGGCGAATTTCGCGAAGATCTCTATTACCGACTCAACGTATTCCCGATTGAGATGCCTGCATTGCGAGATCGTATTGACGATATTCCCTTGCTTATCCACGAACTGATGTCTCGTCTAGATGGTGAAGGAAATGGCCGAATTCATATTTCACCGCGAGCGATTAATTCGCTAATGGAACATCAGTGGCCGGGGAACGTGCGTGAATTGGCCAACCTTATCGAACGCTTGGTGATTTTATATCCGGGGCAAATGGTGGATGTAAATCACCTTCCCGCGAAATATCGCTACAGTGATATTCCTGAATTTCAGCCAGAAGCGTATTCGGTAGAAGACACCGAAATGGCAGAGCGAGAGGCACTCACTGCGATGTTTTGTGAGCCAGATATTCCCGCGTTTGACGATGAGATGCCAGGCTTTTCTGACAGTCCAGGTTTTACTAGTTTGCCTCCCGAGGGCGTCAATCTTAAAGAGACCCTGGCCGAGGTAGAAGTTGATCTGATCAAGCAGGCACTTGAGGCGCAGTCAGGCGTCGTCGCCAGAGCCGCGGACATGTTGAGTATGCGGCGAACCACCTTGGTGGAAAAAATGCGTAAGTACGGACTCAACAAAGAAGAGTTAATATAAATCGGTAATGTGTCAAAAAGCGGAGTCAAAAAAATGACTTCGCTTTTTTGTCTTCAACAAGCTGATATTATTGACTATTTTTATGGCATAATCCCTGCTTAAATGAGTAAAACCTTGATTGAAATGTGTATTGCTTAAATGGAAACCCAATCGTCGCCACTTGGATCAGTGGATCAACAAGTTACTCGATATAAGCAAGTTCTGGATGTTATGCCTGCGGGGGTTATCTTGCTGGACGCCAATGGGCGTGTTGCTGAAGCCAATCCAGAGGCGCATCGACTACTGGGTGAGCCATTGACTCAGCAGCGTTGGTTTGAGGTGATACAACGGGCTTTTTCCCCACGTGACGATGATGGGCACGAGGTATCACTAAAAGATGGTCGGCGAGTAAAGCTGGCCATCTCAGCGTCCGATTCGGGGCAGCTCATTTTAATTACCGATATGACCGAAACCCGTTTATTGCAATCGCGTGTCAGTGATCTACAACGCTTATCATCGTTAGGTAAAATGGTGGCATCATTAGCGCATCAGGTGCGTACGCCACTATCGAGTGCCATTTTGTATGCGTCCAACCTAGGTGCCCCAAACCTGAATAATGCGACCAGGCAGCGTTTTCAATTCAAGTTGTTAGACCGTTTGCATGATCTGGAAAAGCAAGTCAATGACATGTTGCTATTTGCCAAAGGCGGCGACAATAACGTGGTCAAGGTATTCAGTGTCGAACAGCTATTTAATGAATTTGAGCCCATGGTGGATGCGGTCGTTCAAGGACATGATGTTGATTTTGCAATTAACAGTGACGACGAAAGTGTAAAGGTGTTGGGCAACCCCAATGCGTTAGCCAGTGCCTTAAGTAATCTTGTGATTAATGCTGTCCAGGTGGCGGGCAAAGGCTGCCAAGTCGTTGTCGATTCACGGCTGCAGGGCGATAACCTTTTACTTTCGGTGGCGGATAACGGGCCAGGCATCGCGCCGGAGTTACATGCCAAAGTCCTTGAGCCTTTTTTTACCACGCGACAACAGGGGACAGGTCTTGGCCTCGCCGTTGTGCAAATGGTGTGTCATGCCCATGATGGCAAGCTCACCTTACAATCTGAGCCTGAAAAAGGGGCCTGTTTTACATTGTGTTTGCCGCTTGCCAAAGGGGCGGTGGCAGATCATGGTGAGAGCGTAGGAGAAACACAATGAGCCAAACAACCGTGCTAATCGTGGAAGATGATGAAGGGTTGCGCGAAGCGCTTGTCGATACACTGGCGCTGGCAGGGTATCACTGGCGAGAAGCGGACAGTGCCGAGCAAGCCTTAGTGACCCTGAAATCAGAGGCCATTGATATTGTCGTCTCTGACGTGCAAATGGCAGGAATGGATGGCCTTGCACTTTTGCGCTCGATTAAAACACACATGCCGAATTTACCGGTTTTGCTGATGACGGCCTATGCCAACATCGAAGATGCCGTGGCGGCGATGAAAGAGGGCGCGATCGATTACATGGCTAAACCGTTTGCCCCCGAAGTGCTGTTAAATATGGTGAGCCGCTATGCCCCTGTCAAAACCGATGACTCCGATGCGATTGCTGAAGATCCAAAAAGCGTCGCCTTACTGGCGTTGGCAGACAAAGTAGCAAATACCGATGCGAATGTGATGATCTTAGGGCCTTCAGGCTCAGGAAAAGAAGTCATGGCGCGCTATATTCACAATCATTCAGCACGTGCCAATGCCGCTTTTGTCGCCATTAACTGTGCCGCGATTCCAGAAAACATGTTAGAAGCCACGTTATTTGGCTACGAAAAAGGGGCCTTTACTGGCGCGGTTCAGGCTTGCCCGGGCAAGTTTGAACAGGCACAAGGCGGAACCATTTTACTGGATGAAATCAGTGAGATGGAGCTTGGGTTGCAAGCGAAATTACTACGCGTGTTGCAAGAGCGTGAGGTTGAGCGTTTAGGTGGACGAAAAAGTATCCAGCTTGATTTGCGGGTGCTTGCCACCAGTAACCGCGACTTAAAAGAATACGTAGCGCAAGGCCACTTTCGAGAAGATCTTTACTATCGCTTGAATGTCTTTCCCATCACTTGGCCGGCGCTCAGTGATCGGCTCGGCGATATTATTCCACTGGCGCATTATTTACTGTCACGCCACTGCCAAAAACAAGGCTTACCTTGCCCAAGTTTGCATCCAGATGCCGAACAGAAACTGCTCGCGTACCCGTGGCCTGGTAATGTCAGAGAGCTCGATAACGTTATGCAACGCGCATTAATCTTGGCCACGCAGTCGCACATTCAAGCCTCTGATATTCTACTGGAGGGGCAAGATTGGCAAGATGCGTCTAGCTTACAAAATCAAGTAATGAATACGCGCTTTAACCACCAAGAACAAGCGCCGGCTTCTCCTCCAACGGCCACTGAGCATGTTGAGCAGCCCCCCAATGGCGTAGGATTGGGCAATGAGTTACGCGATCAGGAATTTTCTATTATTTTAGAAACGATCCGCGCTTGTGAAGGACGCCGCAAAGATGTTGCAGAACGCCTTGGGATTAGCCCGAGAACCTTACGCTACAAATTAGCCAAAATGCGTGATGCTGGCATCGATATTCCCCAATAATCGCGCGGTGTTGCGGCTTTTTGCTAAAGTGGTCTCAAAGTTGCAAACACACAGATATCTGATAGAAATCTGACTCATTTGACAAAAAATTGACACAGGAAGGATCGACGATGAAAGCCAATGCCCTGACGCAAGAAATGCAAGCCATGGCGGTAGCCGCGAAAAATGTGTCTCAGCCTGCCACGGGACAGCAAGTTAGCCAAGAGTTTGGCGATATGCTCTCCAGTGCCATTAATCATGTCAATGGACTGCAAAAAACATCCGGTGAACTCGCCACCCGGTTTGATGAAGGCGATCGTAATGTGAGCTTATCGGATGTCATGATCGCTCGGAACAAATCCAGTGTGGCCTTTGACGCAACAGTGCAAACGCGCAACAAACTGGTTGAAGCGTATAAAGAATTAATGAACATGCCTGTTTAATGTAGGAATTAATCAGTGGCTGAAGAGAATCAAAATACCGATCTCGCGGTGTCAGATGGTGCAGCAGCATTACCATCGACCGATGCAACGCTAGACGCGGAGCAAAGCGCGCAAGATCCGGATGCACTCGAACAATCGGCGTCGTCAAATTCGATATTTGGCGATCTCGACATGGTGCGTCAACTGATCTTGGTGCTCGCGGTCGCGATCTGCGTGGCCCTGATCATGATGCTTTTTTTCTGGGTACAAGAGCCAGAGATGCGGCCACTGGGTACGTACGAAACGGAAGAGCTTATTCCGGTTCTCGATCACCTAGATCAAAGCAAAGTCGATTATCAACTCGATGGAAACACCATCCGCGTTCCCTCTAGCGATTACTCGTCCATTCGTCTTGGGCTCACCCGAGCGGGCTTAAATACAGCCACGGCAGAGGGCGACGATATTTTGCTCAATGATATGGGCTTTGGTGTATCGCAAAAGCTTGAAACAGAACGCTTAAAACTGAGTCGTGAACGTCAACTGGCGGCAGCGATCGAAGAAGTGCGTCAAGTGCGAAACGCGAGAGTACTGTTGGCGCTGCCCAAACAGAGTGTTTTTGTGCGTCACAACCAAGAAGCATCCGCAACGGTCTTTTTGACCCTTGGCGGGCGTAATACCCTAGGCCAGGAAGAAGTCGACTCGATTGTTGATATGGTGGCCTCCGCAGTGCCTTCTCTGAAACCTACGCGCGTAACCGTCACCGATCAGCACGGACGTTTGCTCAACTCAGGCAGTGAAGATCCAGCGTCGGCGGCGCGGCGAAAAGAGTACGAATTAGAACGTAAACAAGAGCGCCAGTTACGGGAAAAAATTGATTCCATTCTCATCCCTGTTTTGGGCTTAGGGAATTATACCTCTCAAGTCGATGTTGCCCTGGATTTTAGCTCGTTGGAAGAAACGCAACGGCAATATAACCCCAATACGCCAGCGACGCGCAGTGAATACACACGTGAAGATTATAACGGCTCCGACCGTGTGGCTGGTATCCCTGGGGCATTAAGCAATCAACCACCAGCGGACGCCTCTATTCCAGAGGATGTGCGAGATTTAAAAAATGGCGCAGGCGGAAATGGTTCGGTCAGTCGAGAAGCGACGCGTAATTTTGAATTAGATACGACAATTCGTCATCGGCGCGCGCAATCAGGCGTGATCGACCGCCAAACTGTTTCAGTGGCGGTGAATTTTAAGCAAAGTGTCGATCCGGACACCGGTGATGTGGTTAAAGAGCCTTTAACGGATGATGAACTGGCAAAAATCCGCCGCTTATTAATGGGCGGGGTAGGATTTAGTGAGCAGCGCGGTGATGTGCTTGAAGTGATCGCCGTACCATTTGTCGAACCTGAGCAAGCTGCCGAACAAGATGTTGCTATCTGGGATCATCCAAACTTTAATGATTGGGTACGCTGGTTGGCGGCTGCTTTAGTCATTATCGTGATTATTGTGGTGTTGGTCCGCCCAGCGATGAAAAAGCTGTTGTACCCCAATATCGACGAAGATGGCAATACTGTCGGGCCTAATGGCGAAATCTTGGGTCCGGATGGCCTACCCATTACCCCAGATGGCGATGACGTTGGCTTGATTGGTTCAGAGCTCGATGGCTCGAGTAATTTTGCCATGTCAGCGTCAGATGTTGAGCTGCCAAACTTACATAAAGACGAAGACTTGCTAAAAGCGGTCCGAGCGCTGGTCGCCAATGAGCCAGACTTGGCCGCACAAGCGGTAAAAAACTGGGTGACCGAAGATGGCAAATGAAGTCGCAAACACGGGTGAAGAGCAAGCCGGCTCAAGTTTCGATATCAGCTCTTTAAGTGGGATTGAGAAAGCCGCCATCTTACTGTTAAGTTTAAGTGAGCAAGATGCAGCAAGCATCATTCGACACCTCGAACCTAAACAAGTGCAGCGAGTCGGTTCGGCGATGACATCAATGACCGATCTTAACTCGGACAAGGTCGCGGCGGTGCATCGTGCGTTTTTGGAAGAAATCCAAAAATACACATCGATTGGGATGGGAAGCGAAGACTTTGTGCGTAACGCACTGGTGGCGGCGCTGGGTGAAGACAAAGCTAATAACTTGGTTGACCAAATCTTGCTTGGCAGTGGCTCCAAAGGCTTAGACTCACTCAAATGGATGGATCCGCGTCAAGTCGCCAGCATCATCATCAACGAGCACCCGCAGATTCAAACTATCGTGCTGTCATACTTAGATCCTGAACATTCAGCAGAAATTCTCTCCCAGTTTGTTGAGCGTGACCGGCTCGATCTGATGATGCGGATCGCCAACTTAGAAGAAGTCCAGCCAGCGGCATTACACGAACTAAACGAAATCATGGAGAAGCAGTTTGCTGGCCAAGCGGGTGCTCAAGCCGCCAAAATTGGTGGCTTAAAAGCGGCTGCCGAAATCATGAACTACATGGACAACAGTGTAGAAGGTGTCTTAATGGACTCCATTCGTGATCAGGACGAAGAGATGGCATCACAAATCCAAGACTTGATGTTTGTCTTTGACAACTTAATTGATGTGGATGACCGCGGTATACAGACCCTATTGCGCGATGTGCCGCAAGAAGTGCTGCAAAAAGCACTTAAGGGAGCGGAAGATAATTTACGCGAGAAAATCTATCGCAACATGTCTAAACGTGCGGCCGAAATGCTGCAAGATGATATTGAAGCCATGGGGCCAATTCGTGTCTCCGATGTTGAAGGGGCACAAAAAGAAATCCTTTCCGTTGCGCGTCGCCTTGCCGATGCCGGTGAGCTGATGCTCACTGGTGGCGGCGGTGATGAGTTTGTATAAGTTGCTTTTCTTTCGCGTAGAGGTTGTCGATGAGTTTAGATAAACGCCGTGGCTATATTCGTGCCAATGAAGCTGACGCCGAAACGATCGATCGTTGGACACTGCCGCCTTATGGCGATCGAGATAATCTGCCCAAAGATACTGCGCTCAATTATGATCCGAGCTGGGAGCCAGAAGCGGATACTGACGTTGAAGAAAGTGAGCCGGCCCCAGAGCCATTAACGGCCGATGCCCTAGAAGCGATTCGGCAACAAGGTTATGACGAAGGCTATGAAGAAGGCAAACAACTCGGGCATCAAGAAGGGCTAGAGGGTGGCCTAGAAGAAGGGCACGAAAAAGGGTTCGAAGAAGGCAAAAAGGCAGGGTATGAGCAGGGTGTTGAAGAGGGAAAAGCATTAATTGAGACGCGCTGTCAGCATCTTGACACCATTCTTAATCAGCTCAGTCATCCATTGGAGAAGCTTGATATAGACGTCGAACAGCAACTTTTGGTAATGGTCCAAGCATTGACTAAGTCGCTGACCGGCGTGGAGTTAGAAACCAATCCGCAGGTCATTTTACAGACATTACGCGCATCGATAGCTGCACTCCCCGTGGCGGATCATCCCGTCATAGCCGCGTTACATCCTGATGATTATGCCGTGGTCACCGAAGCCTACGACGACGCCATGTTAGCCTCACGGGATTGGACGTTACAATCAGAGCCCGCGTTAGCGCGTGGTGATGTACATGTGAAATCGAAAGATTCTGTGGTTGATTATCAATACAGTGAACGGGTGGACGCGTTGCTCCGCGAGTTTCAAGGGAAAAACCAGTCACGGCAATCAGTGCCATCCCAGTCTTCCACGTCTGGCGCTGACGATCCCAGTGTTAATACGTCCAATACTGAAGCCGATACGCTCAAGTCGTCGGCGCAACCGTCGTCAGACGCAGCGGCACAAGCGCAAGCGCAAGCAAAACCTCATGCTTCATCCTCCTCATCCAGCGATGATGACGGCGTGTCGTCATGAGTCAGCTGGCTGAGCGCTTAAAGCTGTGTCAATTAGATAACCTTGCGCCAAAACCCGTGGCATCCGGAAAATTGGTACGAATGGTCGGCTTAACGCTCGAAGCGATCGGCTGCCGGGCGCCCATCGGTTCTGTTTGTGCGGTCGAGACCTTAAATGGAACCATCGAAGCGGAAGTGGTGGGGTTTGCCGGAGAGTTGTTGTACTTGATGCCAAATGAACAAGTCTCTGGGGTACTCCCGGGTGCACGCGTGACGCCTTTATCTGAACGTAGCCAACTTTCCGTAGGCATGGAGCTGCTTGGCCGTGTTATCGACGGTATGGGAAACCCACTGGATGGCAAAGGGGATATCTACACTGATAAGCAGGCCAGTTTAGAAGGTACTCCCATCAACCCATTAGCGAGACAGCCAATTAGAGAACCCCTCGATGTGGGGATTAAAGCGATTAACGGTCTGCTTACTGTCGGTAAAGGGCAGCGAATTGGGTTGTTTGCCGGCTCTGGTGTGGGTAAATCCGTAACGCTTGGGATGATGACACGTGGCACCACGGCACAAGTTGTGGTTGTGGGGCTGATTGGCGAACGTGGCCGAGAAGTAAAAGAATTTATCGATGATATCTTAGGGGAGGAGGGCCGGGCCCGTGCCGTCGTTATCGCCGCCCCTGCTGATTCATCGCCGCTTGTGCGCTTAAAAGGCTGCCAAACGGCACTAACGATCGCTGAGTATTTTCGCGATCTTGGGTTGGATGTGCTTTTGCTGATGGACTCATTAACACGTTTTGCTCAGGCACAACGTGAGATCGCATTATCCGTGGGTGAACCTCCCGCGACCAAAGGCTACCCACCCTCGGTATTTGCCCGTTTACCCTCATTAGTCGAGCGTGCAGGAAATGGTGCTGTCGGGCAGGGCTCGATCACGGCATTTTTTACTGTATTGACCGAAGGTGATGACTTACAAGATCCAATTGCCGACGCTGCACGCGCCATTCTTGATGGTCACATCGTGTTATCTCGCGAATTGGCGGATGGTGGGCATTATCCGGCGATTGATGTCGAACGCTCGGTAAGCCGTGTGATGCCGAATATTACCAGTGACGAGCAAATCTTGATGTCGAAAGCGGTGCGGCAAGTGTTGTCCGTTTGCCGCAAAAACCAAGACTTGGTCTCAATTGGCGCGTACAAGCCAGGCAGTGATGCAGCCGTGGACCAAGCCTTTCACCTGAAGCCAAAACTGGATAATTATTTGCAACAAGGGATGAAAGAGGTGGTCCCTTTCGATATGTGCGTCAATATGTTGCGCTCAACCTTGCAAGGATAATTTATGGCTGACCATGCACTGCATTTATTGTTAGAAAAGGCCCAAGAAGATGAAAAGCAGGCGCAACTTAGCGTCAGTGAAGCCCAGCAAGCATTAGATGGCTATTATCACCAGCTCGAGCAAATTGAGCAGTATCGTCTGGAATATTGCCGACAAATGTCTGACCGGGGTCAGTCAGGGCTCTCTGCCAGCGCGTTTGGCCATCTTAATAAATTTATCGTCCAGCTTGATGAAACCTTGGCAAAGCAACGAGGTGCTGAGCATCAGTTTAAGGATCATTTAGAACAGTGCCGTCAAGCATGGCAACAAACACGCCAACACCGGCAGTCTCTCGAGTGGTTAATCGAAAAGCGAGCGCGAGAAGAAGCGGAACGTGCTCATTATCAAGAACAGCGTCAAATGGATGAAATGGCAGCAATTATTGCACGCCGACGTCCCTCTCCCTTTTCCTAAGAATAAAATGGCGCGATAATTGCTTTATCATTACCGACATGCCAGCACATTGAGGCTCGGTTTAAAGGATAACCATAAGGTAATGACGAGAAACTTATGACGCAGTCTACGCTGACGCTTTCCAATCTCTCACCTAAAACCCCTCCCGCGACCAATGACGGTGCGACAGGCGAGGTAAAAGGTGATAAAAATACCGGCTTTTTAGCGGCGTTGCGCCAGTCCATTGATGGCAAGGGTGAGCAAGGCGACATACCGATTAAACTGACCCAAGATGGCAAGACTTTACTGGTTGATGGTCAGGCAATTGATGCCGAGGCGATGCTTGCTGATGGCATGTTTAGCGAAGCGGAAATGGCCGAAATTGCCGATATGACAGCCATGGAAGAGAGCCAAGCACTGCTGATGCGACTGAATCAAGCGGCAGCCATGCTTAATGGCAAATCTTTGCCTACTGCCGACGCTGATCCCTTATCTGCCAGTGCGGATGCGTTATCAGCACAGACGCTAAACGTAACGCAATCTGATGACGATGAAAGTGTGCAGATAGACGGTGATAACACAGAAGGGGTGATCGACAGACAAGCGTTATTGACTGAGCTGGCCAAAAACTTGCCGGAGGGTGTGTCACCCGAAAAAGTACTCGATCAGTTATCGCCGGATCAGTTGGCGGCGTTGGCAAGTCAAGTAAGAGCGACGCAATCACTTGACGCTGAGAGTGCTGCACATCGCAAAGATAACGCGCTTGAATCGGATGGAAGCGCGATAAAATGGTCAACCGCCAAAGCGCAACAAGAGACAGATAATCCAGCATCTCTAAGCAAAGAGAAGGAAACGCTGGCGAAAGAAGGCCAGCTGAAAGAGGGCGTCACAAAAGAAGGCGCGACACTATTAAAGAGTAGCGAGCTGACCGATAAAACGCGTCATGATACAAAATCAGCCGCCAACCCCAATGCCAATCCAGCGTCGTTATTAGCAGGAAAAATGGGCCAGTCGGATGACCTCAGCAAAGCCGCATTAAAAGCGATGGCAGAGCAAGCGGGTCAAGCGGACACCGCATTGACAAGTGGCAGTGCTTCTAGCGCAGCAGAGGGAGCCACACGCCCTGAAAACTTAGCGCAACAATTGGCCAGTGGTTTAGGGTTGTCGTCGGCCCAGTCCGCCACGGCACGACAAGATATGCAAGCAGCGCAGAGTGCACAGGCGCCCCTCCCGCTCGGACAAACGCCCACAGAAGCTGGTACTGCCTTGACGGAGCGTATTAACATCATGCTGTCAAAAAACCTCAAGCAGGTTGATATTCGGCTTGATCCTCCTGAGCTAGGGCGAATGCAAATTAAGTTGGGAATGAACAACGATCAAGCGACGGTTCACATTACAGTCGCCAACCAGCAAGCGCGAGACGCGGTTGAACAAGCCATGCCGCGGCTTCGTGATATGCTACAGCAACAAGGCTTACAGTTGGCTCAAGGATCCGTTCAGCAGCAAGACAGTGGCGCGCAGCAAATGGCTTCAGGACAACAAAATCATGCTGGGGCAGGGGCGTCAGGCGGCTCACCTCTTGGATTAACGACCGGTGAGGACAATGATGACGCGATGTTAGCAGGGCACGCGTTAAACGTTTCACACAATGATCGCGCTGTCGATTACTATGCTTGATCAAAACGCATCAATAATGAGGAGCATGAATAGCCATGGCAAATGACAACGCAACCTCGGAACAAGGCGGGGGCAAGAAAAAGCTCATCATTATCATTGTTGCTGCTGTGGTGTTATTGGCGGCCGTAGGCGGTGGGGCTTTTTTCTTTTTATCGGGTGACGATAAAAGCCAAGACGATATTGTCTTGGAGGAAGAAAATAACACGCTTCCGGCCATTTATGTCACTCTACCTCAGCCGTTTGTCTTTAACGTGACCGGTGATGAACAACAGCGGCTGGTGCAAGTGAATGCACAATTATTGGTGCGTGGTAGCGAGAGAGAAGCGCTAGCGAAGGAAAATTTGCCGCTGGTAGAACACGCGTTACTCAATACCTTTGGTGCTGCCACAGTTGAGCAACTGCGGACCCCTCAAGGTCAGCTAGAAGTCCGACGCCAATCCGCCGAGAATGTGCGCGCGGCTTTAATTAAAGTAACGGGTGAGCCGGTGGTAGAGCGGGTTCTCTTCACTGGGTTTGTGATGCAATAGGTGATGACGTGACTGACTTACTCAGCCAAGACGAGATTGACGCGCTCCTTCACGGCGTTGACGACGTCGATGACGACGATAATGAGCCCGAGGTTGGAGAAGATGGGACGGTCTCCTTCGACTTCTCGTCACAAGATAGAATTGTGCGCGGGCGCATGCCGACGCTCGAGCTTATCAATGAGCGTTTTGCGCGTCACATGCGCATCAGCTTGTTCAATATGCTGCGGAAAACCGCCGAAGTTTCGATAAACGGCGTGCAGATGATGAAGTTTGGCGAGTACCAAAACACGTTATACGTTCCGACCAGTTTAAACATGGTACGGTTTCGTCCACTAAAAGGGACGAGCTTAATCACCATGGAGGCCCGACTGGTCTTTATTTTGGTTGAAAACTTCTTTGGTGGCGATGGCCGATTTCATGCCCGGATCGAAGGGCGCGAATTTACCCCAACCGAACGACGTGTCATACAGATGCTGCTGAAGCTGATGTTTGAGGATTATAAAGATGCGTGGGCGCCTGTTATGGAAGTAGCCTTCGAGTATCTTGATTCGGAAGTCAACCCAGCGATGGCAAACATTGTCAGTCCATCGGAAGTGATTGTGGTCAGTTCATTCCACATCGAACTGGATGGCGGGGGCGGTGACATTCATATGGTCATGCCTTATTCGATGCTGGAGCCAATCCGTGAGCTCCTCGACGCCGGGGTACAAAGTGACAAGATGGATACCGACGTGCGCTGGAGTAAAGCGCTACGTGATGAAATCTTGGACGTAAATGTCGAACTCAGTGCAAAACTACTCGATGTGACCTTATCGTTGCGCGATTTGATGGAGTTACAAAAAGGGGATGTGATCCCGGTTGATATGCCAGATGCGTGTACGGTTTTTGTGGAAGATTTGCCAACCTATCGAGCGAAAATGGGCCAGTCTAACGATAAACTGGCACTGAAAATTGTTGAAAAACTAAAACGACCTGATATGGCGAAGTCTGATATTTCGCTATTACAGGATAAACCTGAGCTACTCGATGATCTCGAGGAAGATTTACCGATTGATGATAAACAAGGTAAAACTCAGTGAATAAGACCAGTAAACAGGGGTAAGACGTCATGGATCAAAATGATGTAGATGATGATTGGGCTGCTGCCCTGGCTGAGCAGTCTGATTCGGAAGGATCAGACGACGTACAAGCGGCACCATTGGATGAGCTCACTGACGACAGTGAGAAGCAACTGGGCGCGGATGAACAACGTAAGCTCGATGCGATTCTCGATATTCCGGTGACCATTTCGATGGAAGTGGGACACACCCAGATTAATATTCGGAATCTTCTCCAGCTTAACCAAGGCTCGGTGGTTGAACTCGACCGTCTCGCCGGTGAATCGCTCGATGTTCTGGTGAACGGTACCTTGATCGCCCACGGTGAAGTGGTGGTGGTTAACGATAAATTTGGTATTCGTCTTACCGATGTCATCAGTCAAACTGAGCGAATTAAGAAGCTACGATAAGATGATCGTGAACCGACGCGTTTGGGCAATATTGTTGGTGCCGATGCCCGCTTGGGCAGCGGCGCCAGACGTAAGCATAGTGACAATGCTGTTGTCTCTCGGGCTGGTATTGGCATTAATCTTTGGCTTAGCGTGGCTATTACGTCGGCTTAAGCTCCCGGGTTTGGCGCAGCAAAGCAATGGGATCAAAATTGTCAGTCAATTAGCCATTGGCCAAAAAGAGCGGATATTAGTTGTGGACGTACATGGAGAGCAACTTGTCATCGGTGTCACAGCTTCTCAGGTGCAGCTATTAAAAGCGCTAGATAATCCGGTGCCCACAACAGCGCCGACTTCGCCAGACTCTCACTCTCGCTTTGCAAATCAGCTTAGCCAACTATTGAATCGAAAATGACGATACGCACGCTATTGGCAGTCTGGGTTTTGGTGGTGGCCACTTTGATGACACCGTTTGCTTTCGCCGAGCAAGAAGCCACGCCCGCCCAGGAAAGCATCACAACCGAGTCACTGAATGATAGCGGTGAAGCGGTTCGCCTGGAAACGCAGCGCAATACCGGAGGCGGGATCCCTGCGGTGACCATGCGAGTCAATCCGGATGGTAGCGAAGACTACTCAGTGACCTTACAAATTTTAGCGCTGATGACCGCGTTGGGGTTTTTGCCAGCGGTCGTCATTTTAATGACGTCCTTTACCCGCATTGTGGTGGTGATGGCGATCCTTCGCCAAGCGATGGGGTTACAGCAAACGCCGTCCAATCAAGTCATTATTGGCATCGCCATGTTTTTGACCTTGTTCATTATGTCGCCGGTGATCGATAAAATGAATACAGAGGCGGTACAGCCGTATATCAATGAGCAGATGACAGCGCGTGAGGCCTTCACTCGGGTGCAAGTGCCACTACGAGAGTTTATGCTTAGGCAAACCCGTGTCAAAGATTTGGAAACCTTTGTCAATATGTCGGGCGCTCAAGTTGACGAGCCAGAGCAGGTGCCAATGACCGTACTGATCCCCGCATTTGTGACATCAGAACTGAAAACCGCGTTCCAAATTGGATTCATGCTGTTCTTACCGTTTTTGGTGATTGACTTGGTGGTAGCGTCGGTATTGATGGCGATGGGTATGATGATGTTGTCGCCCATGATAGTGTCATTACCGTTTAAATTAATGCTCTTCGTGTTGGTTGATGGGTGGAATTTGATCCTTTCTACCCTCGCCGCCAGTTTTGGCTAAAGGAGGCAGCAATGGCCCCGGAAGCGTTTGTTGAACTGTTCCAGGATGCGCTTTACCTGGTACTACTGTTAGTGTCTGCGATTGTCGTGCCGGGTTTGTTAGTCGGTTTGATCGTCGCTGTATTCCAAGCGGCAACCTCGATCAACGAGCAGACACTCAGTTTTCTTCCCCGTTTAATTGCGACGTTTATTGCGCTGATGTTTTTTGGTCATTGGATGACACGGATGTTGATGGAATATTTTTATCGTTTGATTGATCACATCCCAACCATTCTGTACTGACGGAAAGGCATATGGAATATCCGGCCTCGGTGATTTTATCTTGGATGGCTAACTACTTTTGGCCGTTTACACGCATCTCATCGATGATGATGGCGATGACGTTTTTTGGTGCCCGTTTCGTGCCTACCCGGATCCGTTTATACCTTTCTCTTGCGATTACCTTTGCGGTCATGCCTGCACTTCCTGCGGTGCCAGAGGACATTGAGTTAGTGTCATTTGCCGGATTTATGGTGCTCGCGCAGCAAGTCGTGATTGGCGTTGCGATGGGGCTAGTCACGCAGTTCATTACCCAAACCTTCGTCATCCTCGGCCAGATCTTGGGGATGCAATCAAGTTTGGGTTTTGCGTCAATGGTGGATCCAGCCAACGGTCAAAACACGCCACTATTGGGTCAGTTTTATCTCTTCTTGGCCGTTATGTTATTTCTGTCCACCGATGGCCACTTGAAAATGCTTAACCTAGTGGTAATGAGCTTTGAGACGCTCCCCATTGGCGAGATGATAGGGGCCGCAGATTATCGCAGCCTCGCAGCATGGTTTGGGATCATGTTCGAGGTCGCATTGAGTATGTCGCTGGCAGGTGTCATTGCTTTGTTGGTGGTCAATTTGTCTTTTGGTGTGATGACCCGAGCGGCGCCACAACTTAATATTTTCTCACTTGGCTTTGCATTTGCATTGTTGATGGGGTTGTTGATCAGTTGGTACTTACTGTCCGGTATGTTGACGCACTACAACAACCATTGGCAAACCGGGCTCAATCAAATTTGCTCCCTTATCCGGCTGAATTGCGAGTTTAACTAATGGCAGAGAGTGACGGTCAGGAAAGAACAGAAGACGCCACACCCCGAAGGCAGGAGCAGGCGCGGGAAAAGGGCCAAGTACCGCGCTCAAGAGAACTAGCGTCAGTGGCTGTTCTGGTGGTAGGTGCCGTCAGTTTAATGTGGTTTGGACAAGCGTTGGGCGAAGCGTTAATGGCGCTGATGACGCGCTTGTTTTCACTTTCGCGTGCTGAAATCTTCGATAGCTCAGAGCTGATGCTGGTGGTCGTTGGTGAGCTACTGCATCTAATACTGCCTCTAGGCTTGATCCTTGTGGTGTTATTTATTTCCGGCCTCGTCGGCGCAGCAGGTTTGGGAGGTGTCAGCTTCTCTTGGGAAGCCGCGCGGCCCAAATTATCAAAAATGAGCCCGATTTCTGGCTTCAAGCGTATGTTTGGTACCCAAGGGCTCGTCGAGCTGTTGAAGTCAGTGTTGAAAGTCTTACTCGTCGCCGGCGTTGCGACCTATTTGGTCTATATCAACTTAGAAGAGTTTTTTGAGCTGACGATCGACACTTTCCCCAGCAATCTTTATCACGCGTTAAACATTTTATTGGACTTTGTGTTGTTGGTCTGTTGTTCACTGCTGGTGGTGGTGGTGATTGATGTGCCATTCCAAATTTGGCAACACAATGAGCAGCTGAAAATGACTAAACAAGAGGTCAAAGATGAGCACAAAGAGACCGAAGGTAGCCCTGAAGTTAAAGGGCGTATTCGCATGCTGCAACGGGAAATGGCGCAACGCCGGATGATGGCCGATGTACCTCAAGCTGATGTTGTGGTGACGAACCCTGAGCACTACTCGGTAGCGTTACGCTACAACAGCGACATGGATAGTGCGCCGGTTGTGATAGCCAAAGGCTCTGATTTTACCGCACTGAAGATTCGTGAAATTGCAGCAGAATATGATGTTGCCATTGTACCTGCACCACCACTGGCACGCGCGCTGTATTTCAGTACCGAGCTAGAGCAGCAGATCCCAGACGGTTTGTTTACTGCCGTTGCTCAGGTGTTAGCGTATGTCTTCCAGCTCAAGCAATACAAAAAAGGTCGAGGCCGGCGGCCCACGCGCCCAGATGACACCTACTTACCCATCCCTACCGATTTGAAACACGATTAACCATGGTGTCATCGTACGCGTGAACGAAGTCCCGCTATCGGGGTGCTTGTCGGTGTTTTTGGGCTGGTAGACGCGCCAAAAAGCTGACACATTATCCGCTTTTTCTGGCGTAAAAATTGCTTGCCTTGCACTCTCGTTTTATTTCCGCGTGGCAAGTGGCCCACGTTCACCAATCATGGACTTGAACGCCTGACATGTTAAAAGCCAAGTGGCGATTGCCATTTTCTGACAAGGTACCTTACCACCGCTTGGGTGCGATGCCGGCGATCGGCGCACCGGTACTGGTATTGGCCACCTTAGCGATGGTGGTGCTGCCTGTACCGCCGATGCTGCTCGACTTAATGTTTTCTTTCAATATTGCCTTGTCGTTGATTGTATTGCTGGTCACCATTTATACCCGCCGCCCTCTTGAATTTGCTGCCTTCCCCGCGGTGTTGTTAATTGCAACCTTGATGAGACTAGCACTTAACGTTGCCTCTACCCGAGTGGTTTTGCTTTATGGTCACGAGGGTCCCGATGCAGCCGGTCAGGTCATTGGCGCATTTGGGTCAGTCGTGATTGGTGGCAACTACGCTGTCGGTCTGGTCGTCTTCCTGATTTTGATGATCATTAACTTTATGGTTGTCACCAAAGGCGCAGGCCGGATTTCCGAGGTCACGGCGCGTTTTACCCTGGATGCGTTGCCCGGTAAGCAAATGGCTATTGATGCCGACTTGAACGCAGGGTTAATCGATCAAGAGCAAGCGCGTGCTCGGCGCCAAGAAGTGACGCAAGAGGCTGACTTCTATGGCTCGATGGATGGTGCGTCCAAATTTGTTAAAGGCGATGCGATTGCCGGGATCTTGATTCTTTTCATCAACATTGTTGGTGGGCTGTCTATCGGTATGGGCCAACATGATTTAGGATTTTCAGACGCGATAGAAGTGTATACCTTGCTCACCATTGGTGACGGTCTTGTCGCGCAAATCCCTTCATTGCTGTTATCCATTGGTGCCGCCATTATGGTGACGCGTCAAAATACCGATGAGGATATGGGACAGCAGGTGGTGTTCCAGCTGTTTGATAATCCACGTGCCCTCATGATTGCCACCGGTATTCTGACGATCATGGGCGTGGTGCCTGGTATGCCACACCTGCCTTTTCTATTTTTGGCGTTGGCTTGCGGTGGGCTGGCATATTGGAAATACCAGCAGTATCAAAAAGCACAACAAGCGCCAGAGCAGTCTGATGTCCCTGATGCAGCCCCTCCGGCACCAAAAGAACTGTCCTGGGATGATGTTCAACCGGTTGATGTCATTGGCCTCGAAGTGGGCTATCGGCTCATCGCTATGGTCGACCGAGACCAAGGGGGCGAATTGTTAGATCGAGTGAAAGGGGTGCGTAAAAAACTCTCGCAAGACTTTGGCTTTTTAATCCCGCCCGTACACATTCGCGATAACCTAGAGTTACCACCGCATAACTACCGCATTACGTTAATGGGCGTCGCGGTCGGTGAAGCAGAGGTACACCCCCAACATGAATTAGCAATTAATCCAGGCCAAGTGTTCGGACCCATTGACGGTGAACCGACTCAAGACCCGGCGTTTGGCTTAGAGGCCGTCTGGATAGAGCCGAGCCAGCGCGAGCACGCGCAAGCCTTAGGCTACACAGTGGTTGATTCAGCAACGGTACTGGCGACACACCTGAGCCAAATGCTCACCAATAATGCCGAGCGACTACTCGGCCATGAAGAAGCGCAGAACTTGATAGATATGCTGGGTAAACAAGTTCCTCGTTTGGTGGAAGGGCTTATTCCCGATCAGATCCCACTGAGCGTGTTAGTCAAAGTGCTCCAGAACTTGCTCAGTGAAGCGATTCCTATCCGTGATATCCGCACCATTGTGCAGACCATGGCGGAGTACACAGGAAAGAGTCAAGATCCCGACATCCTAACGGCAGCAGTGCGGATTGCTCTGCGTCGCTTGATTGTCCAAGAAATCAATGGCAGCGCGCCTGAGCTACCGGTTATCACCCTTGTTCCTGAACTGGAACAGATGTTGCATAAAACAATGCAGGCGTCCGGTGGGGAGTCAACAGGCATAGAACCTGGTCTTGCTGAGCGGTTACAGTCTTCACTGGCTGAAGCAACTCAACAGCAAGAACTACAAGGTGAGCCTGCGGTATTGCTGACATCGGGTGTGTTGAGAGCCACGCTCGCAAAATTTGTCAAGAATACGATTCCGACGTTACGTGTGTTGTCTTACCAGGAAGTACCGGACGAAAAACAAATTCGTATCGTTAATGCGGTTGGCAACAATTAACCTCGTTTATGAGTAGGGCCGTGCTTTGAAAATAAAACGTTTTTTTGCAAAAGATATGAGAGCTGCGCTGAGCCAAGTGAAAGAAGAGCTGGGCGCGGATGCCGTTATCATGTCTAACAAAAAAGTGACAGGTGGCGTAGAGATTGTCGCGGCTGTGGATGCAGACACTGAGCCGATGCCGGATAAGCCTGCTCCTAAGGCGCAGCAGCAGTCGGCAAACGCCTATTCACAGGCACATCGGCAATTGGCTGATGATCAAGTTCAATTGCGCCAGCGTCAGCAAAGCCACGCGCGTCAAAATGGGCAAAGCAAGCGACCGCCTCGCTTTTCTGCGATGCTTGATGAGTATCGGGAACAATCACAGCCAACTGAACCCGAAACCGAAGCTGACTCGCTCACTGCCTTGCTACAGCGTCAGCAAAAGCAATCAGGTCACGGTTCGCGCTCCCAACCTCCAACTGACGCGCGTCAGTCGGCACTGGGTCGTGGCTATGAGCCTCGTCGCCAGTTAAAGAGCAATGGTCGCTCAGGTTGGCAAGATGCATCACCAGCGCCCCGTTCATCGCCCGCTAAACCTCAGCTCGATTCGTCTCGGTTTGAAGGACGGCAATCGCAAGCCTCGGATAAAGAAATTGATGCCATGCGTCAAGAAATGGCCTCGATTCGAAGCTTACTTGAACACCAGTTATCGGGGTTGATGTGGCAAGAGGTGGAACGTCGAGAGCCATTAAGAGCGATGCTAATCAAACGCTTAGAGCGGATGGGGCTATCCTCTGAACTGGCCGATCAACTGGCGTGTTATATCCCAGAAGAAACGCCGCCGAATGAGGCGTGGCAAGCGTTGTTAGATTTGGTGGCTGATCAAGTGATTACGGTTGATGAGAACATGCTAGAAACCGGGGGCGTGATTGCCTTGCTTGGTCCTACAGGGGTGGGGAAAACGACCACCATTGCTAAGTTAGCCGCGCGCGCCGCGATGGAATTTGGCCCTGAGGATATTGCCTTAGTCACCACGGACACCTTCCGTATCGGTGCCCATGAGCAACTCGCCACGTATGGGCGAATCCTTGGCTGTCCCGTTAAAGTCGCTAAAGATGCGGATGAGCTTGCCGATATCCTCTATCAACTGCGTCATAGACGCTTGATATTGCTAGATACCGCTGGAATGGGACAGCGTGATCTTCGGTTGTCGGAGCAACTGGATACCCTGATGCAAAACAGTGGCTCACATATCCGTAGCTTGCTGGTGTTGCCTGCGACATCGCAGCGCCGCGTATTGCAAGAAACCATCGAACACTTTCGCCGTATCCCTTTATCGGGATGTGTACTGACCAAGCTAGATGAGTCGCTCAGCCTCGGTGAATTATTGTGTGTCACCATCGAAAATGCCTTGCCTGTGGCCTACTTGGCCGATGGGCAACGTGTGCCGGAAGATATCCGCCAAGCCACGGGACAATTTCTGGTGGTAAAAGCCAGTGAAATGTTGGAGTCAGGCACGGATCAGCACAATCACTTCTGGAGCAGCGATGTCCCAGAGTCGAATGGGGCGGACTTTTATGATTGAGACAACCATGCAAGATCAAGCAAGCGGCCTTCGCCGTTTAACCAATCCGTCACGTACCAAGGTTATTACCGTAACCGGGGGGAAAGGTGGCGTAGGAAAAACTAACGTTACGTTAGGGATGGCCGCGTCCATGGCTCGTCAGGGCAAAAAAGTGATGGTGCTTGACGCCGACCTTGGCCTCGCCAATGTAGACGTATTACTTGGATTGCGGGCGGGTAAAAACCTATCGCATGTTCTCCAAGGTGCCTGTGACCTCAAAGATATTATTCTGGAAGGGCCGCATGGTATGAAAATCGTCCCCGCTTCGTCTGGCCTTCAAGGCATGACAGAGCTGACACCCGCCCAACATGCTGGTTTAATTCGTGCTTTTGGTACACTCGAAGAAGAGGTTGATGTACTCTTAGTGGATACGGCGGCGGGTATTTCTGATATGGTATTGAGCTTCTCGCGCGCGGCACAAGATGTCGTCATTGTGGTCTGTGATGAGCCCACGTCGATTACTGATGCGTATGCGTTGATTAAACTATTAAGCCGAGAACACGGGGTGACGCGCTTCAAAGTTGTCGCAAATATGGTCAGAAGCTACCGTGAAGGGCGAGACTTGTTCACAAAATTAACGCGAGTCACTGAACGTTTTCTCAATGCTAATCTAGAATTAGTAGCATGTATTCCCGTGGACGAAAGGGTGAGGCAAGCCGTGAGAAAACAAAAAGTTGTCATTGACGCATTTCCTCGCTCCCCCGCATCATTAGCCATGAATGCGCTCGCAAATAAAGCGCTGACATGGCCGGTACCACGTAATCCGGGAGGCCATCTGGAGTTTTTCGTTGAGCGATTGCTGATCAAAAATGATGACGCAGGAGAGTTAGTTCGTGAATAAAGCGCTCACGTATAGCCGCGTAGGGGTAGATCGCCAAGCGGTACTTGAGCGTTATTCGAGTTTGGTTAAGCGCATCGCGCATCATTTGATGGGGCGCTTACCACCGAGCGTTCAAGTAGAAGATTTAATCCAAGCTGGCATGGTGGGTCTTCTTGAGGCGCAGCAAAATTATGACCCGTCAAAGGGCGCAAGTTTTGAAACTTATGCTGGTATTCGTATTCGCGGTGCTATGCTGGATGATATGCGCCGCGGTGATTGGGTTCCACGGTCTGTCCATAAGGCGAGTCGAACGATCAGTGATGGCATTGCATCGTTAGAGAAAACCCTAGGGCGAGACCCAACTGATGTGGAGGTGGCAGAAAAGCTCGATATGAGTTTGGATCAATACCATCAGGCGCTTAACGACGTAAGCTGTGGGCGTTTAATCGGTATGGATGATCTGGGTGTCTCTGAAGATGCATTCACAACGGAGAGTCACCGTAACGACAACACTCCCTTTCAGGGCGTTGCGGAAGATAGTTTCAAGGCCGCATTAGCGGGCGCGATCAAAAGTCTTCCTGAAAGAGAGGCACTGGTTCTATCTCTCTATTATGATGAGGAATTAAACCTTAAAGAGATAGGCGCTGTGATAGGGGTCAGCGAATCCCGGGTCTGTCAGATTCAAAGTCAGGCTACGCAACGTTTGAGAGCCAAGCTAACCGCTTGGCATAGTGAGTAACTGTTTCGACAATAAAACGAGACCTCACCGGAGGCAACCTTGGATAAAAACATGAAAATTCTCGTTGTTGATGATTTTTCAACAATGCGCCGTATCGTAAAGAATCTTCTTCGTGACTTGGGTTTCAACAATACCGTTGAAGCAGATGACGGCTTAACCGCGCTGCCAATCCTTAAAAAAGGCGGTATTGATTTTGTCGTGACCGATTGGAATATGCCGGGCATGCAAGGGATTGACCTGCTTAAAGAGATCCGTAAAGACGATGAACTTAAGCACCTTCCTATATTGATGATCACCGCCGAAGCGAAACGTGAGCAGATTGTAGAAGCCGCGCAAGCTGGCGTGAACGGTTACATTGTAAAACCTTTTACTGCCGCAACGTTGAAAGAGAAGCTCGATAAGATCTTCGAGCGCATGTAATCAGTCACGCGCACAGTAAAAAGGAACCGTCATGATCAACCTGGACCAAGCGAAACAATTGGTCGCGTATCTTGAGAGTGGAGAGCAAGATAACGCTAACACGCTTCTGACTGAGATAGCGAAAGAAGCGCGTGACCCGCTGTTTAATGAAGTGGGTAAGTTGACCCGCCAATTACATGATTCTATTACTGACTTTCGCTTGGATCCCAGAGTAAGTGATTTGGCGAATGTCGATATACCTGATGCTCGCGATCGGCTTACGTATGTGATGCAGAAAACCGAATTAGCGGCAAACAAAACCATGGACGCGGTCGAGCGTACCATGCCGATTGCCAGTGATTTGCAAGACAATCTGCAAGCGGTACGGCCTAATTGGAACAGCTTGATGCGGGGCGACATTGCCTTGGATGAGTTTAAGCCATTGTGTCACAGCATTGAGGGTCTATTGACTCAGGTTGAGGGGGGGGCAACAGAACTGCATGCTCACCTTACTGAAATATTAATGGCACAAGATTTTCAGGACTTAACGGGGCAGGTAATTCGACGTGTTATTGAATTAGTGCAGGAAGTGGAACAGCAACTGGTTGAAATACTGACTGCGTTTGGCATGGATAGCGCTGCAATCGAAGCAGCATCGGCAACACAAGCAGATGATACCACCAGTAAATCAGCCCCTGAGGGTCCTGTGATTCATCCCGAAGAGCGTGATGACGTGGTTCACAACCAAGATGATGTTGACGACTTATTATCGAGTTTGGGTTTTTAGAGGTGCGCTATGAGCTTTGAGATGGATGAAGAAATCCTTCAGGACTTTTTGATTGAAGCGGGGGAAATCCTCGAACAAATGTCTGAGCAATTGGTCGATTTGGAGCGTGCCCCTGATGACGCAGACTTATTGAACAGTATCTTCCGAGGGTTCCATACCGTAAAAGGTGGGGCAGGCTTTCTTGGCCTCAATGCCTTAGTTGACACTTGCCATGGTGCCGAAAACGTTTTTGATAATTTGCGTAATCGTGGCCGTGAGTTGACGTCCGACGTGATGGACACCATTTTGCAGGCATTGGATACCGTTAATGACCAATTTTCTGCCGTGCAAAATCGTGAAGAGCCTGTTATCGCAGATCCCACACTGTTGGAAGCGCTTCACCGTTATGCCAAACCGGCAAGCGAAGACGAGGAAGTACCCGCAGAGCCAGAACCGGAGCCAGAACCCGAACCAACTGCTGAGCCAGAGCCGCAAAACGATGCGACACCGGCACAAGACGAAGGTGCGATAAGCGGTGATTCTGTTGATGAAATTACCGAAGATGAATTCGATAAATTGCTCGATCAGCTTCATGGCGAAGGCAAAGCACCGACATCTTCAAATGAATCATCGCCCGCTAAGCCAGAAGTGGTGGAAAGCACCGAAGCGGATAGCGGTGATATCACCGACGATGAATTCGAAAAGTTACTTGACGATCTGCATGGCTCTGGTAAAGGCCCAGCCGCACCGCAGCCAGGCGATGATGCAGCTGAAAACAGTGCTTCAGCACCGAGCCAACCCGCCTCATCGGGTGGTGATGATTTTATTGACGATGATGAATTCGAAAAGCTGCTAGATGATTTGCATGGTAGAGGTAAGGGGCCAGCGGCAGATGCTGAAAGAGCGAAAGCCGATGCAGATAAAGTCGACGCTAAGCCTGAGCCCAAACCGGATCCTGCGCCGGCTAAAAAAGCGAGCAAGCCAGAACCCGCTAAAGAAGCAGCACCTAAAAGTGCGGGGGCAGGAGCAAAAGCGCCTGCCGCTGTAGAGAAAGCGCCTGAGAAAAAACCGCCTGCAGCACCACAGCAAGAGCAGACCGTTCGGGTGAATACCTCCACGCTCGACGGCATTATGAATATGGTCGGCGAGCTTGTGTTAGTGCGCAATCGACTCGTCAGCCTAGGTCAAAGCAGCAATGATGAGAGCATGGCCAAAGCGGTTACCAACTTGGATGTGGTCACGGCGGATCTGCAAGGCGCGGTGATGAAAACGCGGATGCAACCGATCAAAAAGGTCTTTGGTCGTTTCCCTCGTGTTGTCCGCGATCTTTCTCGCAGCTTGAAAAAAGAAATTGTCTTGGAAATGCAGGGCGAAGAGACCGATCTCGACAAAAACCTTGTCGAAGCCTTGGCGGATCCTATGGTCCACTTGGTGCGTAACTCGGTTGACCATGGCATTGAAATGCCTGATGAGCGTGAAAAAGCAGGCAAACCACGTGTGGGTACCATTACCTTAAAAGCCTCCCAGGAAGGGGATCATATCTTGCTGACCATCGCCGATGATGGTGGCGGTATGGATGCAGAAAAGCTGAAAAGCATCGCGGTTAACCGTGGGGTGATGGATGCTGAAGCCGCCGCTCGCTTGAGCAACAGTGAGGCATATAATCTTATTTTTGCCCCAGGCTTTTCGACCAAAACAGAAGTGTCCGACATTTCCGGCCGTGGGGTTGGGATGGATGTAGTTAAAACGGGCATCACTAAGCTGAATGGCTCGATCAATATCGACTCTGAGCTGGGCCGAGGCACAGTGCTGGAAATCAAGGTACCGCTCACCCTTGCGATTCTTCCAACCCTCATGGTTGGTGTGGGAGACAACCCGTTTGCTTTCCCACTGTCCAACGTGAGTGAGATCATCAGTTTAGATATGTCCCGAACTAACACGGTTGATGGTCAGCTCACGCTTATTGTTCGAGATAAAGCGATCCCGATTTTCTTCTTGCAAGATTGGCTATGTAAACGTGCAACGGAGATTGATAAAACCAAAGGGCATGTGGTGATTGTACAAATTGCTCACCAACGTATTGCCTTTGTTGTAGATACCCTATTTGGGCAAGAGGAAGTGGTGATTAAACCGCTTGATGAATTGCTGCAAGGTACACCGGGTATGGCGGGTGCAACCATCACCAGTGATGGTCATATCGCCCTGATTCTGGATGTGCCCAACCTGTTGAAACATTACGCAGGTTAATGAGAGAAAAGGACGCCCATGGCAGTAAAAGTATTGGTGGTAGATGATTCAAGTTTCTTCCGTCGCCGCGTGAGTGAAATAATCAACGCTGATCCAAGAATGGAGGTGATTGATAGTGCGGTGAATGGCAAAGAAGCGGTTGAAAAAACCGCGCAACTTAAGCCAGACGTGATCACTATGGATGTCGAAATGCCGGTGTTAGACGGGATTTCAGCGGTGCGCCAAATCATGGCGCAAACGCCAACACCTATCTTGATGTTCTCATCGCTAACACACGATGGCGCAAAAGCGACGTTAGATGCACTCGAAGCGGGTGCACTCGATTTTCTTCCCAAAAAGTTTGAGGATATCGCGCGTAATCGAGATGAGGCAACGAACTTACTCCAGCAGCGCGTGCTTGAGATCGCGCGTAAGCGCCCGGTCATGCGTCGCGCTACACGTCCGTCACCTGCTTCCGGCTCTGAGCAAACCGTACCACCGACGGGTGGGGTGCGAGCGCCTGCACGTCCGGTGTCTAGACCCACCGCGGGTACGGCGTCTTCAGCAAAAGCGCCGGCAAAATTTGCCGCTTCGGGTAAGCGCTATCAATTAATGGCAATTGGTACCTCAACGGGGGGACCGGTTGCGCTACAAAAGGTACTGACTAAACTGCCAGCGAACTTTCCACTGCCCATTATCTTAATTCAGCATATGCCAGCGACATTTACCGCCGCATTTGCTCAGCGTTTAAATGGTCTGAGTAAGGTAACCGTGGCCGAGGCAAAAGATGGCGATATGCTCAAACCGGGTCATGCTTATCTTGCGCCTGGTGGCATGCAAATGATGGTAGATGGTCGGCCGGGTGCTGCACGTTTAAAAATTCTTGATGGCGGCGAGCGGATGAATTACAAACCCTGTGTGGATGTGACATTTGGCTCGGCGGCAAAAATCTATGGCGATAAAGTCCTATCTATGGTGCTAACAGGCATGGGAGCGGACGGTCGAGAAGGTGCACGCATGCTCAAAAATGCGGGATCGACGATCTGGGCGCAAGATGAAGACAGTTGTGTTGTTTATGGCATGCCGCAAGCGGTCGCCAAAGCGGGCATCTCATCGGAAGACTTGCCACTTGACCGGATTGCCGAGCGCATACTGGTTGAGCTGAATTTAAAATAAGGAGTGGGGCTTGATAGTCTGGAGTATCGCCAACCAAAAGGGCGGTGTTGGTAAGACAACCACCACAGTGACATTAGCAGGATTGATTAGCGAGCGTAAGAAACGTGTCCTGCTGGTGGACACCGACCCGCACGCCTCACTATCGACGTATTTGAATTTTGATTCGGAGCAGCTTCCGGCAAGTTTGTTTGATTTATTCCAATTACAGACCGTGAATAAAGACACGGTCAAACCGATTATTTTAAAGACCCAGTATGAAAACATAGATTTGATCCCCGCTCATATGTCACTGGCAACGTTGGATCGTGTCATGGGTAACCGTGGTGGCATGGGGCTGGTATTAAAGAAGGCGTTGAGCGCACTCTCTGATGACTACGACTATGTATTAATTGATTGCCCGCCCATACTAGGTGTGATGATGGTTAATGCGTTAGCGGCGAGTCATCGAATTTTAATTCCTGTACAAACTGAATTTTTGGCCATGAAAGGGCTGGAGCGAATGATGCGGACGTTACAGATCATGCAAAAATCTCGTAGCTCCAACTTTAATCTCACCATCATTCCTACCATGTACGACAAGCGAACACGCGCCTCGTTAGAAACATTGCAAGAGTTAAAGATTCGCTACAGTGATCAAGTGTGGGCGTCAGCCGTTCCTATTGATACCAAGTTTCGAGATGCGAGCCTCAAACATATGCCAGCGTCTTTCTATGCCAAAAACTGCCGCGGTGTCTTTGCTTACAAAACGCTATTAACCTATTTGGAGCGACTGGAACAGGATGAACAAGCATAACACCCTCTCCAGTGGTCAGGCGCTCGATGACTATTTTGAAGCCCTACTGGATGACTTAGGTGACAGCTCGGAAAGCGATTCCCAATCCGTCACACCCGATTTGGGCGTGACGCGGGTGTCGTCTGCCTCATTGATCGAGGATAATGATCCGACACAGCCACGCTTGCAGCCCAAGCCACAACCTAGTGCTGCACCGTTGAAGCCCGATCCGGTTGCTTATGCTGAGCCAGAGCGCGATCTGGCAGAAGTTGAGCGTTTGTTAGCTCAGCTTAGAATTGATGAAGAAGCTGAAGTCGACGCGCAAGCGGAAACCTCAACGCAAACAGAGACTGAACGCGCCCAAGACACTGCGACTGAAACAACAGAACCCTTGGTTGAAGAAGCTTCTGAGTCAGTGGTAGACACTTACACCATGGCTGATTGGGGCCTACAAGAAAAAGACGCGATTACGGTAGACGAGTCTGTGCCTGAGGTAGAGACTGCATTCGAGACCGAGACCGAGACCGAGACCGAGACCGAGACCGAGACCGAGACCGAGACCGAGACCGAGACCGAGACCGAGACCGAGACCGAGACCGAGACCGAGACCGAGACCTGCGTGTTGATGAGGCGTTCAGGACGGAGCAAGCACAACAGGCGGACGTTGACGTCGAGGTTGACACTCAAGCCGGTGAAGAGATTCCTCCCACACAGTGGGAAAATGCTGAAACTGAAGCGGAGTTTCAGGTATTATTTTTTGAGAGTATGGGCGTTACCTATGCCGTGCCACTTGCAGAATTAGGTGGTATTCATCAACTCGGAGACTGTAATCGTTTGATCGGACGACCAGATTGGTATCTAGGATTGCAGACAGAGAAGCAGCAACAGCTTGATGTCGTTGATACTGCTCGTTGGGTGATGCCAGAAAAACTGGCAGATAATCAGCACAGGGACGACTATAATTATATTGTGATACTGGGGGACAGTAAGTGGGGGTTGGCGTGTGATCAACTCCTAGGCACACAAGCTCTCAGTGGAAAAGCCATTCGCTGGCGAAAACAAGCCGGAAAAAGGCCTTGGCTAGCGGGCATGGTCAAAGAGAAAATGTGTGCTTTGATCCATGTCCCAGCATTTATTGCTATGTTAAATCAGGGGATTGACGCCAAAGCGATGGCGTAATAACTAGTTACACAGCGCGTAAAGAGGAAAATTAATGTCTCAGGTAGCTGAAATTCAAAAAGAAGGCGTCAATGACGAAGTATTGCAGTGGGTTACTTTTCAGCTTGAAGAAGAGACCTACGGCATCAACGTAATGCAGGTGCGTGAGGTATTACGGTATACCGAAATTGCACCGGTCCCTGGCGCCCCTGACTATGTATTGGGTATCATTAATCTGCGTGGTAACGTCGTGACAGTGATCGACACACGCTCTCGCTTTGGTTTAGCCTCTGCCGAGGTCACAGACAATACGCGTGTGATTGTTATTGAAGCAGAAACCCAAGTCATTGGTATTATGGTCGACAGCGTGGCCGAAGTGGTATATCTGAAAACATCAGAAATTGATACCACGCCGAGCGTCGGTACAGAAGAAAGCGCCAAGTTTATTCAAGGCGTAAGTAACCGTAATGGTGAACTACTTATCTTGGTCGATCTCAACAAGCTATTGACCGATGAAGAGTGGAATGAAATGGCCATGCTGTAATGGTTGAGCTGCTGCTTACTTGGTTGCCGGTCGTGGTGACGGTGGTGTTTGCCATCGTCACTTTGTGGCGCTTGGGCGCGGAAAAGCGCGCTCGGGAGCGATTAGAGAACAAGTTGCAGGCGATGGAAACCGTGCTAAAAAGTGCGCGTCAACGCCATGACAGTCTTGCTAAGCAGTTTAATGAATTGCGTGCCGGTAGTATGGGTATGGGTAAAAAGTTGGCGGATTTATCTGCCAATGTCGACGATCTACTGGAAAAGCACGTCGAGCTGGAGATGCACGATTCAGGTAGCCGCTTATATAGCCGTGCGAGCAAAATGGTCGACCTCGGTGCCGATGTGGATGAACTGATGCAAGAATGTGATCTCCCTAAAGCCGAGGCTGAGCTTTTACTGAGTTTACGTAAGCGTCAAGCGGCCAATCAGCAACGCTAGTCTTTATACCTGCGTATTGATTGGCTTATGCTCGTGCCAGCCTGGTGGGGTTTTTCCTTCCAACACCCACGCATAAGCAATCAACTCTGCTATCACTTGGTAAAGAATCGGCGGGATTTCATCCCCCTTTTCAAGCTTTTCTAGCCACGCGAGCAGGTGAGCATCTTCGTGAATTAGGCAGCCTTGTTCATTAAGTGCTTCAATGAGTTCATGCGCGAGTTGGTTAGACGCTTTGGCTTGAACCGTCGGCGCGTTATAACCATCATATCCAAGCGCGATAGCACGTTTTTCACCTTTCTTACCTTTGCCACCTTTCTCACTTTTCATCATTATACCCTCACTGAAATGCCGGCCC
Source organism: Salinivibrio sp. AR640 (assembly GCF_001995405.1). Taxonomy (NCBI): domain Bacteria; kingdom Pseudomonadati; phylum Pseudomonadota; class Gammaproteobacteria; order Vibrionales; family Vibrionaceae; genus Salinivibrio; species Salinivibrio sp. AR640. The sequence continues at coordinate 79,019 of NZ_MUFD01000010.1, forward strand.
CTGGTGGCACTTCGGCTGTATTCGGTGTGACGGTTTCTACTTTATCACTAACATCGACCTTCATCGTAATGGCTTGCTGAGCGAGTCGGTCATTAAGCCAATCAATCGTTTGATAAATTCGCTGCTGGAGTGCGTGTGTCGGGGCGGTTAGCGTTATTTTATTCTCGACATCTGAGACGTCGACATCCGCACGAATAAATTGGCGGCCAACGGGAAGATAAAGTCGAATTTGCCAGCTTAGGTTTGGTGCCGACTCCGATGAATCTTGAGCCCCGCATCGACGCGCGTTTACCCGAATAGGGGGTTGCTGGGGGTCGGAAAAGGGCAGCACCCATTGCCACTCTCCCGGGCGAGCCGATTCAGCGACCCGCTGTTCGGCCATTAATCGCAATACGCCCTTCATACCGTCGCCTTCAGATTGTGGTGTCAGCCATTGGCGCAGTAACGTCGCCATTAATTTATCTGCGGGGCGTTGTGACAGCCATTCGGCGATTTTATCCGGGTTCAGGTCGTGTGAGCGACTCGATAACGTCCACAATGATAGTAACGATTGCATCAGCGTTTGTGTCGCGGCAGGCTGTTGCTGGATAGTGGCGGTCAGCGCGGGCAATAGGTGTAACTGAGCCAGCACTCCGGAGAGAGAGGCCTGGGACTGACCGGTTAGCAACGTAAATTGCGCCTGCGTCAGTGCACGACTGTCTATCTGACGTGTCATTGGTCTTGCAAGCGCTGCTGGTTTTTCCACCCATTGTTGTGGATTCGTTGGCCCAATCTTCATGGTTTCTCACAATTATTTACGCGAGTCACACTTTGCAACCCTATGGTAACTAACAGTCATTTTGACCATTGTGATACTATGCGTCCACTTTTGTAACACAAAGCAGGATGCAACATTTGTCATGTTGGAAGTGAAACAGCTGTGCTGTGTTCGTGATGATCGAGTGTTGTTTGATGCGCTGACATTCTCTCTGTCTCCGGGTGATCTTGTTCAAGTTGAGGGACCAAACGGGGCAGGCAAAACCACGCTATTACGTATTATCGCGGGTCTAGGCTTAGCGGATAGCGGAGAGGTCTGTTGGCAGCAGCAGACGATTACCCAACAGCGCGACGTGTTTTATCGTAATCTTCTCTTTTTAGGGCATACCCCCGGGGTGAAACGCGAACTAACCGCCTTTGAGAATCTCTCTCATGCGATGCAAATGCATGGCCGCTATGACAGTGATGCGATTTGGCAAGCCTTGGCTAAAGTCGGCCTGGCTGGGCGCGAAGATATTCCCGCTGGACAACTATCAGCGGGTCAAAATCGACGCGTAGCATTGGCGCGTTTGTGGCTTACCGACCGTCGATTGTGGATTCTCGATGAGCCGTTAACTGCGATTGATAAACAGGGCGTGAAGGTGCTTGAAGCTGTGTTCGAGCGGCATGTGAACCAAGGTGGCATTGTATTGTTCACCACGCATCAAGATATGTTTGTCGACCATCCTTTGCTGCGCCGTATTCGTTTGGGGGCCCAATGATCCAAGCCATGTGGTTGACCATTCGCCGAGAGCTAAAAGTGGCCTTCCGTCAGCCTGCTGACAGTCTCAATCCATTATGGTTTTTCATTATCGTGATTACCTTATTTCCATTAGGGGTAGGGCCTGGCCCGCAATTACTGCAGAAAATTGCTCCTGGTGTGATCTGGGTCGCGGCCTTGCTCTCTGCATTATTATCCTTAGAGCGGCTTTTTCGCGACGATTACCTGGACGGCTCATTAGAGCAGATGATGCTGATGCCTGTCCCTTTACCTGTGTTGGTGATCGCCAAAGTGATTGCACACTGGTTGTTAACGGGGTTGCCTTTGCTGCTTGTGAGCCCGGTACTGGCGTTGTTGCTGTCATTAGATAGCACTAGTTACCAAGCGGTGGTCTTAACCTTGTTATTGGGGACTCCAACACTGAGTTTTGTTGGCGCTATTGGCGTGGCGCTGACCGTTGGGTTACGTAAAGGCGGCGTCTTGTTGAGCCTATTGATCCTCCCTCTTTATATCCCTGTACTGATTTTTGCTACCTCAGCGATTGATATGGCCGCATTAGGGGCAGACATCAGTGGGCAACTGGCTATTCTTGGCGCCATGTTGGTGGGATCGGTCACCTTGGCGCCATTTGCTATCGCCGCCGCGTTGCGTGTGAGCGTGAATTAATTATTAATCAGGAAGTAGAGCAATTGTCATGTGGAAGTGGCTTCACCCTTACGCAAAACCTGAAGTGAGTTATCGGCTCTGTGGGACTTTGCTCCCTTGGTTTGCCGTGCTGGCTGGGCTGAGCTTAATGATCGGAAATATATGGGGGCTGGCGTTCGCGCCCGCAGATTATCAACAAGGCGATAGTTTTCGCATTATCTATATCCACGTGCCGGCCGCAATCTGGTCGATGGGTGCATATATGTCAATGGCGATAGCCGCTTTTATCGGTCGAGTCTGGCAGATTAAAATGGCCGATTGGGCCGTGGGTGCCATTGCGCCTGTTGGGGCCGTTTTTACCTTTATAGCGTTGGTGACCGGCGCAATTTGGGGTAAGCCGATGTGGGGCGCCTGGTGGGTCTGGGATGCCCGACTCACGTCTGAGTTGATTTTGCTGTTCCTTTATATCGGTGTGATGGCGCTTTACAACGCGTTCGATGATGCGCGTACCGCCTCACAAGCCGCCGGTATTTTAGCCATGGTCGGCGTGATTAATCTTCCTATTATTCACTTCTCGGTAGAGTGGTGGAACACCTTACATCAAGGCGCCACCATCACTAAGTTCGCTCGGCCGTCTATCGATCCTGGCATGCTATGGCCGCTATTGGTTTGCCTGCTGGGTTTCGCTTGCTTTTTTATCGCCCTGACCTTGATGGGGCTGCGTAATCAAATTTTGTTACGTGAGTCTCATCGACCTTGGGTCCGTGCGCTGGCGGAGGACCACTAATGCATTTTGATAGTATCAGTGCGTTTTTATCCATGGGGGGCTATGCCGCCTATGTGTGGAGTGCGTTTGGTATCACCGCGGGTGCGATGATTGCGCTGATTATCGGTTATCACCGTACTCACAACAAACGCCTGCAAGCCGTTAAACAACAAATCGCACGAGAGCAGCGAATAAAAGACGCTCAATCACTGGAGAACACCTTATGACGCCCCGACGTAAGAAACGATTGTGGATTACCCTTGCTTTGGTTCTTGGCGCCTCGACCACGATTGGGCTCGTTGTTTACGCCTTGAATCAGAATATGGACTTGTTCTATACCCCCACTGAAATCGTGCAAGGCAAACCCGATGGGACCAAGCCAACAGTCGGTCAGCGTCTTCGTATCGGCGGTATGGTGGTAGAAGGCTCGGTGAAACGCGATCAGGAGTCTTTGCAAATTCAGTTTGATGTCGCCGATGTAGGCCCTGCCGTCACTGTGACCTATGAGGGGATCTTGCCGGACTTATTTCGAGAAGGACAAGGCATTGTCGCGCAAGGGGTACTTGTTGATTCGCGTACGGTGAAAGCGAGTGAAGTACTGGCTAAGCACGATGAAGAATATATGCCGCCAGAAATCGCGGAGGCGATGGAGAAAAACCATCAGCCACTTGAATACACCGAGGAGCAAAAACAAGGTAGTCAGTTATGATTGTTGAGCTCGGGCATTATGCGTTAATCCTCGCCCTGGGACTGGCGCTACTTTTAAGTTTTTATCCCCTCTATGGGGCGAGTAAAGGGCATGAAGGCATGATGAAAATGGCACGGCCACTGTCTGTGGGAATGTTTGCCATGTTGCTGTTTTCTTTTATCGCCTTGAGTTGGGCCTTTTACACCAATGACTTTACGGTAGCTTACGTCGCCAGTAACTCCAACAGTGCACTGCCTTGGTACTATCGCCTCACTGCGGTATGGGGCGCTCACGAGGGCTCATTATTACTTTGGGTGTTGGTGCAAGCACTGTGGACGGTAGCGGTGGCTGTGTTTAGTCGCGGCATGCCGCTGTCCTCTGTCGCGCGCGTTTTAGCCGTCATGGGGATGATTTCGGTTGGCTTTTTACTCTTTATTATTCTAACGTCCAATCCCTTTGATCGCACCTTACCTTACTTTCCTGTCGACGGGCGTGATTTAAACCCATTGCTGCAAGACCCAGGACTTATTGTCCACCCACCGATTTTGTATATGGGGTATGTGGGCTTCTCGGTTGCGTTTGCTTTTGCGATTGGCTCATTGTTGGCCGGTCGCTTAGATACCGCCTGGGCGCGTTGGTCACGACCTTGGACTACGGCCGCTTGGCTATTTCTTACCCTTGGGATCGCACTTGGCTCCTGGTGGGCGTATTACGAACTGGGCTGGGGAGGCTGGTGGTTCTGGGATCCGGTCGAAAACGCGTCGTTTATGCCGTGGCTTGCTGGGACGGCATTAATGCACTCGCTGGCAGTGACCGAAAAACGGGGCACCTTTAAAGCCTGGACCGTATTATTGGCGATATCCGCATTCTCATTAAGCTTGTTAGGTACTTTCCTAGTGCGCTCAGGCGTCTTGGTCTCGGTACATTCTTTTGCGTCCGACCCGGCGCGAGGGCTATTTATTCTTGGCTTCTTGGTGGTGGTGATTGGTGGTTCATTGTTGCTCTATGCGTTGCGCGCCTCAGAAATTCGAGGGAACACCAAGGTGTCGCTCATTTCACGCGAGAACGCTTTGTTGGTTAACAATACCTTGTTGATGACCGCGTTGGTGATAGTCTTAATCGGCACCTTGCTTCCCTTGGTGCACAAACAAATTGGGTTAGGATCGGTCTCCATTGGCGAACCTTTCTTTAACTTTTTGTTTGCATGGCTAATGCTGCCTTTTGCCTTTTTCTTAGGGATTGGTCCCTTAATCCGTTGGAAGCGCGATAAGCTTTCCACCCTCGCCAAACCCATGCTCGCAAGCGGGATCGCGGCGGTCGCTTTGGGGATTGGATCCATTGCCTTATTGGCTGATAGCTTTAAAGCGATGGCGGCCATGGGGGTCACCATGGCGCTGTGGATTACCTTCTTGCATGGCTATGAGCTGCATTTACGCGCCACGCATCGGCATCCATTCCGTGTCGGGATCAAAAAGTTAGGGCGCAGTCATTGGGCGATGGTGCTGGGACACATTGGCTTAGCCATTACCATTATCGGTGTGGCCATGGTGGAAAATTATGATATTGAACGTGACGTTAAAATGGCGCCAGGAAGCAGTGTCACGCTGCAAGGGTATACCTTTAACTTCACTGACTTGTCGGAAAAACAAGGACCGAACTATCAAGGCTATGTAGCCTCTTTTGATGTGTACCACGGCGATCGCTTTATCAATCACTTAGAAGCAGAAAAGCGTTTTTATTCGGTTCAGCGTTCGATGATGACAGAAGCAACCATCGATCGCGGGTTAACTCGAGATCTCTACATTGCCATGGGTGAAGAATTGCCGGATGGCGCTTGGGCGATGCGGCTTTATTACAAACCTTTTGTCCGTTGGATCTGGTTTGGTGCCATCGTGATGGCACTCGGCGGCGCGTTAGCGATCAGTGATAAGCGCTACCGCTTTCGTCGTAAATCGATCTCATCAACTGCGACATCGGAGGCGAAAGGATGAAGAAGTTACTGTGGTTTCTCCCATTGCTCGCCTTTGTTGCTCTCGCTGGCTTTTTTGTCGCCCAGCTCGATAAAAATGCGCAAGGAGACGATCCCACCAAGCTTGAATCGGTATTAGTGGGCAAGCCGGTGCCCGCTTTTCATCTCGAAGATTTGCAAACGCCGGGCAAAGTGTATGACCAGGCTATTTTTAATGGTGAGCCTTTACTGTTAAACGTATGGGCGACTTGGTGCCCTACCTGTTATGCCGAGCATCAGTTTCTCAATAAACTGGCGTCGCAAGGGGTCAAAATCATTGGACTCAACTACAAAGATGATCGCGGCAAAGCGGTAAAATGGCTGAATAATCTTGGCAATCCTTACCAGATCAGTCTATACGATGGCGATGGCATGCTAGGGCTTGATTTAGGGGTATATGGCGCGCCAGAAACCTTTTTGATCGATGCCAACGGTATCATTCAATACCGGCACGTGGGGGATGTTAACGCACGTAATTGGCAAGAAACCTTAAAGCCTAAATTTAACGCATTGCAGGAGGAGGGATCGTGAAAAAAGTGATCATGATTGTCCTATTGTGGGCCGGTGCGACCTTAGCATTTGCCAATGCGATTGATGTCTATCAGTTTGATTCAGCCAAACAAGAGGCGCGTTTTCGCGCCCTCACCAGTGAGTTACGGTGTCCTAAATGTCAGAACAATAGCATTGCTGATTCCAATGCCGAACTGGCGCAAGACTTACGGCAAAAAGTTCATCAAATGCTGCAGCAAGGGCGTACTGACGATGAAATTCGCAGCTTTATGATTGCACGGTATGGCAATTTTGTGACCTATAATCCGCCATTGACTGCCTCCACCATAGTCTTATGGCTTGCGCCTGCACTGGTCATGTTCACTGGGCTTGGGTTGATGGTTGTGCGCAGTCGCCGAGCCAAGCAAACGCTGAATGAGGCGTTCAGTGATGAAGAACAACAACGGCTTGATGCGTTATTAGCTTCAGAGAAAGCGACCTTAGCCTCAGAAAAAACGACCGACGCAGAGCCTAAAGTATCCGCTGAGCATGGATCAACCGAACAGAAAAAGGAGCCAAAATGATTGAGTTTTGGGGCGCCACCTTGGTGTTTTTTGTACTTGGCGCGGTGATGTTTCTCTGGCCCCTTTGGCAAAAAAGCGAACACGACCATCAAGCCAGCCGGGATGCACTTAACAAAGCCTTTTATTATGACCGGGTTGAAGAAATCCAGTCTGAGGGTGCCGAAGGGCTGATTGATAATGAGCAGGACTTAACGCAGGATTTGCAACAATCCTTGTTGGACGATATCCCTGAAAAAGAAAAAGCCAAGCAGGCTCGTCATTTGCGCTTAACGCCAATGCAATGGGTGCCGGGGCTTATTGTGCTTGCGATAGTGAGTTTTGGGTTATATGGCATTGAAGGGAGTGCGAATCAGGTCGCGCAGTGGCAGCAAACCGCCAAACAGTTGCCCGAGCTATCAAAGCGGTTACTCGAGGGCGAGAAGCCATTAACTCAGCAAGAGATGCAAGATCTTACCTTGGCGTTGCGGACCCGCTTACAGCACGAGCCGCAAGACAGCACCGGTTGGTTGTTGCTCGGACGTATTGGCTTGGCCAATCGGGATGGCGAAACCGCCAAAGGGGCGATGGAAAAAGCTTATGCCTTGACACCCTCGCAATCCGATATTCAAGTGGGGTTGGCGCAAGCCTTGCTGTTTGCAGGTGATGAGGCAGACAGTGCCCGGGCGCAGAATTTATTAAAATCTGTGGTGAAAGACGATCCCTTTAATCTACAGGCGATGTCGTTACTGGCCTACCAGGCGTTCGAGCAAGGCCGTTATCAAGATGCCATCGCGACTTGGAATGCGATGAAAACCTTGATTGGCAAAGACGACCCGCGTAACCAAACCCTTGATCAGTCGATTGCCCGTGCCCAGCTTGCTCTCAACAGTGCCGCAGGAGCCAAGATAGCGATCACGGTGAAACTGGGAGAGCAGGTTGAATTACCCGAGGATGGCGTGCTGATCATTTCCGCGCATGCATCGGCTGAGGCGGCGATGCCGATTGCCGCTAAGCGTCTCCCACTGTCTAAGTTTCCGGTTTCACTGGCCTTGGCTGATAGCGACAGTTTGAATCCGGTGCAGGCACTTTCCTCGCTTGATAGCGTGGTGATCAAAGCGCGTATTGACCGAGATGGCAATGTCGCGACTAAGCAAGGCGACTGGGTGGGTGTCAGTGATCCGGTGGCCTTAAGCGAAGGGGTTGAACTGGTTATCGACAAACAGCAGTAACCAAGACAAAATAGACAGATTGTTACCAAGGCTGGGCATTCCCAGCCTTTCATTTTATAGAGGAATCCCATTTGATGTGGAAACGTCTGTGTTTAATGGCGCTTATATTAGGTCTTGTCGCAGGGTGTGCGTCACGCCCACCGGGTGCCGAGCCGCACCCCGATGATCCATTAGAAGGATTTAACCGTGCGATGTGGACGGTAAATTACGATTACCTTGATCCCTATGTTGCGCGTCCGGTTTCGATCGCCTACGTCGATTATGTGCCGAGCCCAATGCGCACCGGGATTTCCAATTTTTTGGGTAACCTAGAAGAGCCAGCCAGTTTTTTAAATAGCGTGCTGATGCTAGAGGGCGAAAAAGCGGTCACCCATTTTAATCGCTTTTGGATTAACACCTTGTTTGGCTTGGGTGGCTTAATTGATATCGCCTCTGCAGCCGATATTCAGCAATACGACCAACGTGAGTTTGGCGATGCGATGGGGCACTATGATGTCGGTACGGGCGCCTATATTATGCTGCCGGGTTATGGTCCTACGTCGGTCAGAGAAGGTGCCGGTGAAGTGGTCGATGGCTTATACCCGCCACTGGCATTACTGACGTTGCCGCAGTCGGCGTTAAAGTGGATGTTTGATGGCATGGAATCACGAGCGGCCTTGGTATCGCAAGAATCACAGCTGGACAACTCGCCAGACCCTTATGCGTTTGCGCGTGAGGCTTATCTACAAAATCGTCGCTATCGTGCCAAAGGGGACGAGGCGTTAGAGCAACAACCGGCCTTGAATGATGAGTTTCTCGATGACTTTATCGATGATATCGACGCTGCACCGTAAGTTGACGTGAGCTTGTTGCACAAAAACGCGATAAAAAACACCACGGCCCAGACCGTGGTGTTTTTGTGTGATTATCCGCATTGACTGGCGAGCGTTCAGTGGTCTAACACTTAAAAACGATAGCTGGCCTGCACGCCGACTAACCACACATTACCGGTGGTTTCGCCTTCAAAACTTCCGAACGCCTGAGCTGCAACATCTTCAGATAGCGAATCAATACCATCACGGGGCTCTTTTACCGGGGCGTCTTTGGCAAAGACATAGGTAAAGGCCGCGTCTAGGGTGAGCTGTGGCGTCATCTCATAGCCTGCACCCACGCTTAACCAGGTACGATCGGTTTCTGGGATGGTCAAGGTACGGTTTTGATCACTGACTGCCGAGGTGTCATAGGCAATACCTGAGCGCAGTGTTAGCTGTTGATTCCACTGATACGTGGTGCCGATCGCAAAGCGGTAGTTATCTTCCCAGTTTTCGACTTTGACCATTTGTGGGTCACTAGACAGCGATGGAATATCTGCCTCTAACTTGTCAAAGCTGCTCCACTCGGTCCAATTAAGGCTGGTATGTACCGCCCATTGCTCAGTCAGCTGATGCAGGGATGATAGCTCTGCGGTGGCGGGGAGAGTAAGATCCATGCTGCCCGCGTAGTGTGTATTGCTGAAGGGGGAGCCTGAGCCATTGGGATTTATATTGTAGGTTAACCCTTCAGCATGTCCATCTAACGTCAGATTCACTTCCGAGCGATAATTGACGCCAATGCGATGCTTGTCATTGATGTCGTACACGGCACCCAATTGCCAGCCCCATGCACGATCATCGCCTTCCATATATTTGAGGGTTGTTCCTTCATTTACAGGTAGTTTTCCCTGCTTGGTAACCATACTGCCGTCAGTGTTTGTTTTCGCCCCAATACTGCCTTCCCCCAGCACATAACGGATACCGGCGCCAATACGCAACTGGTCGGTGGCCTTCCAGGCAAGGTTTGGGTTGATTTCAAAAGTAGTGACCGCCGCTTCGTTACCAAACTGGGTGCCGGTAAAGTCGTTGCCTAAATCGGTTTCCATGCCAAAGTTGGTGGCCAACGCGATGCCCGCGGTAAAACGGTCGTCGAGTTGATGCGAAAAGTAAAAGTTAGGGATCACGGCATCATGGGCGACATCATCGGTTGATGTGGGGCCAGTTGAAGAGTTTTGTCCATCAATATCGACATTGGGATTCACGTAGATGCCACCCGCTGATACCTGGGTGTCCGCCAAATAGCTGAGCAGGGCAGGGTTGCGAAATTGCGCACTGGCGTTATCGGCCATTGCGGCTTCACCGGCAAAGGCACGGCCAAGGCCGGTTGCTGAGGTTTCTGCTAACTGAAAACCCGCGCTGTGGGCGGTGGTGGAAAGCGAGCCGAGTGCGGTGGCAACGGCGAGATAAACGATCTTATTATTTTTCATCTGCTTACTTGTTCGCGGTTTAAAGGGAAGCCTAGAGTAAAAGCTCGTGCGCGCAAATCAATTTAGCGCTGCCAAAATGGATTAAAATAAAATAATAATTTGTAATTTTTTATTTTTTAGTTGAATAATCTAATAAATTG
>NZ_MUFD01000011.1:0-86732 GCF_001995405.1 Salinivibrio sp. AR640
GAATAACGATGGGTACGCTTGTTTTAAGGTGTATTCGTGAGCTAAAAAATAAAAAAAATATACTATTCAGGTATTTATGTTTTTAGTGTTACATTTCAATGTCAGATCTATGTCATAAAAATGCCTAAAATATGCTCGACGTCATATTATTCGTATTAAAAATTAAGTCGTGATTGATATTTTTCTCTGCGTATTTAGTCTGGAGATGTGGTTACACGAAATGTGTAAATAGCGGGGTGAAAACATGACATGAATGTTTATGTTTTCGAATCGGTTTTGCACTCGATAAAACTTAATAACCCAACGGGGCAAGACCTCATCTTGCAGGCAGCAGGAGTATTTCATGGAAAAGATGTTTAGTGTATCGACATTGGCTGCAGCGGTCTTGAGTGCAGTCGTGGCGGCACCAGCAATGTCACAAGATACAACGTCCGACTATGCAGAAAATGTATCGCCTTTTTTTGCTGATTCAACAATTAACGGCAATCTCAATATCTGGACAAGAGCCAGAGATCGAGGAAATTATGATAAGAATGGAGAAAAGGAAACCAATCTAGATCACGGTTCTATATTTACCAATCTCGCCTTTAATTCTGGCTATGCCGCGGATGTTGTAGGTCTAGATCTGATGGCATTTGCCACCTTTGATATGTGGCAAAACGGCAGCCCTGATCATGAAATGAACTTCTGGGGCGTGAATAACCCATACGACAAAGTGCCAGATGACAGTCAATGCAGTGGGGCGTGGGAGGAAGACTGCACAGATAACGGTGTTTCTTTGGCGACGGCTGCAGCAAAATTAAGTTTGGAGACACAGCCACCGCGAAGCTTGGTTACTTTCAGCCTTCCGTCCCAAGTACCATAGGTATTAACTGGTCGTTTGCGCCAGGCACGCATCTTGGGGGTGAATTAGGTCTTAATTTTGACAAGCTTAATGTGGGTCTTGTGGTGTCAGAGCGTTATAAAGCGCCTTGGTTTAAAGAAACCTATGAATTTCAAACGACCAATGGTGAAGATGCCGGCAAAGCGTATTCGCTAGGTGCGCGTTATGAGCTCGATAACGGTATTTCACTCGATACGGCCTACGGCGCGTTAAGTGATGGTGATCGTTGGAATGCACACCTTAAAGTGAAAGGTACCACAGAGGGTGGCGTGTATTGGTCGCCGCAACTCTATGTGGTTGATGACGATGAACAATATGATAGCACGGCATTCCAGCTAGCTATGCTTACCAGTATGTCATCAGGTCAATACTCTTATCGTGCAGAGGCCACTTATACCGAAGCCGACTCTGGAGATCCTGCTGTTGTGCAAAATCTAGCGTATCGTCTGACAAGTCAATACGGTGGTTCGAACGGTACTTATGACATTTGGTGGAATAATCGTTCCGATTTTAACCATGACGAAGAATTAGCAGTATTTGGTTCATTGTCTCGTGATTTCTCTGATATCGGCGCGACTGGCTTTAGCGCAGGATTGAGCGGTGCTTATGGGTTTGGGTCATCGGCTCAGGGGTATGAGGATTTAACTGAGTACTCGTACAGCTTGTTTGCTGATTATGCGATTCAAGCCGGTGCCCTTAAAGACGCAAAAGTTAGCTTTTACTTCACGCAGTACTTCAATGATACGGATGTCGGTAACTGGGCACCTTACACCAATCTCTTCCAAGATGAAGATGACTTTAAGCTAACATTAGCGATTCCTTTTTCAATTAAATAACGTCTTTTTTAATACTGCCTTTTAGCTGAGCCCTGTGCTCAGCTTTTTTCATTGGCGCACAAAACCACCGCATAGGACATTCGATTTGGTGGCTGTTTGAACAGTTTGCTGCTTTTGTCTTCGCCTGATATCGATTTAGCAAAAAAAAGATTGATTTATATTGGCAAATCATTAAATTAAACCGCGTCTATGAGGTGCGCCCCGGTGGTGGAATTGGTAGACACAAGGGATTTAAAATCCCTCGACGTTCGCGTTGTGCCGGTTCAAGTCCGGCCCGGGGCACCATAGCACTCATAGCCTGTGACATCATCATGTCATATCCCTTCCAAGTTCCATTTCTGTTTTATCGAAGCATTCATTCATATTAAGCAACAAATCAGCTGTATTGCCATGATGTTGTTAGGCCATTAATTGTGCTTCTTATTCGCTTTTATCGTTCCTTATTGCTCCATTTTCTCCCATAAACTAGTTAAAAAGAAGCCTCATACGCTCATTAAGCGATATATTCTATTTTTTTATCATAATCGGCACCGCTGTCTAGATTGCTGACTAATATTGATATGTTGGTTAGTAGTGATAATAAAAAGGAACAGTGTATGCGTTGGCAAACTCTTTCAATCAGAAAGCGGATTTATATCGTTCTCTCCACCATTTTAGTGCTCAGCACGCTGATTGCGATGGTGCAACAAGCGATGTTATCAGCAAACAAACAGCTTGATGATTTAAAAAATATCATTCTGCCTAGTCAGTTACGTGGGTTGGCATTTGAGATCAGTAATGAACTGCAGCCAGCAATTACGGGCTCTAACTTTCTTGCTCACCATTCGGGGCTAATCGATTGGGTGGATAATGGCGGAGACTTATCTAATCTCGCGCCAATCCATCAGGCACTTTCCAACGCGAAAACGCGTCTTGGTGCAGATAATGCGTTTGCGACGATAGACACAGAGCAAGGCAAGTATATTTTTACCTATGATGGTGAGCATCGGAGCAGCTCGATGCAGACCTACCCTTATCGTGATTTCTACCCCAATTTTTTGAATAAAAATCAACCTTATGAGCTGAATATGAATCGCGATGTGAATAACAGCGAGTATGTGATTTTTATTAATTATCGGAGTGTCCCTGTCAACGCGGCTACCGGTCAGCCTTATGTGGTGGCGGGTGTCGGCTTTAATGTCAGCAGTTTGGTTAATCTTGTGCAGGGTTTTCGTATTGGAGATCAAGGGCGTGCGATGTTAGCCGCGCGCGACGGCAGCGTAGAGGTGGCACCAACGGACTCCGCACTGAATGCAGACAACGCCAATCGCTTTCAGCAAGCGGTGACGAAAGGGGCCAATAAACCGGTTATTAGCGAAGTAACTATTGATGATAAAGCATTTTTTGTTGGATCTTACTGGCTAGCAGACTTAGATCGCTTTGTGGTGGTTGAAATCCCTAAAGCACAAATAACGGAACCCATCTTGAATCAGTTTATCCAGTCTTTGTTAGTAACCTTGGTGTTTATTGCCATTGCGTTGCTTGTCACGCACTGGGTGATCAGTAATTTGACCCAACCGATCAAGCAACTCTCAGCTGAAGTCGATGAAATTGCCAATAAACTCGATTTGGGTCATCAGATATCAGTAAAAGATCAGGCCGAAGTCGGACGTCTTGCCAATAAAATTAATGGTCTATTAGCGCGTATTCGTGACGCATTGCAGGCAGTGAACCATACCGTTGACGAGTCGCAATCCGCATTTGGGGTACTAAAACAGCAAGCCCATGAAGTGAATCAGGCAGGGATGGTGCAGCAACAATCGCTGCAAACTATCTCTGCGGCCAGCCAAGATATTACTGAAATTACCACTGAGGTGACGGATTCGGCAAATCACGCCGGCGAGTTGTCTCAGGCTGGGAATGCGGCGCTTAAAGAGGCCTTAAGTGGTATGCATACCAGTTTGCGGCATATTGAGCAACTGGGTGAAAACATGACCTCGAGCCAAACTAGCTTGGATGAGCTCAACCACCATATTGAGAATATTCTTCGAGTGCTTGAAGTAATTAGTGCCATTTCCGAACAAACCAATTTACTGGCACTTAACGCGGCGATAGAAGCCGCACGCGCGGGGGAGCATGGCCGCGGCTTTGCGGTGGTTGCTGATGAAGTGCGCTCGCTATCACAACGTACCGGTGAGTCGACCAGTGAGATCCAAGAAATCATCAATCAGCTTCGTGCCGCATCCGACAATGTAACCGGACAAATTAATCAGGTGAGCCAAGATAGTCAGAATAGTCTTGATACTCACCAAAAAGCGGTTGCGAATATGGACACCTTGGATAGCAACCTACAAACATTATTTGAGCACAATGCGCGGATCGCTGATGGTGCTAATCGACAAAGCAGCGCCGTGAATGAGATTAATCAAAGTATTGAAGAGTTAGCGCAGCAGGGAAGTCGCACCCAAGAGGTATTTGAACAAAGTGAACAAGCAGTGACCAGTTTTGATCAACGCATGAAGGAGTTAACCAAAAAAGTCAGTGCTTTTAATGGGTTGAGCAAGTAACTATACGAGGTGTCGCACACAAATGCTAACGCCTTTATTGCTTGTGTCTTTGCCGTGCTCCGGTAGGATAGCGCGAGGAGGGCGGCATGAATCTAACCCAAATTGATGCGTTTTGTGCAGTGGCAGACACCGGATCAGTGTCTGAAGCAGCACGTCAGCTGGATGTGAATCGTTCACGATTGAGTATGGCGATTAAAGCGCTAGAACAATCACTTAACGCCGAATTGTTTTATCGCACCGGTAACCGTCTAACCCTGTCGGAAATCGGCAAAGCTGTGTACAAAGATTTCGAGAGTATATCGGTCACGGCGGCACGTATTCGTCGTACGTGCGAGCAAGCGAATGCGGGCTTTAATGCCGAAGTGTGGATTGCGCGTGATGATGCCATTCCCGATCAACTTTGGCAGGATTGGGCCCATCAGCTTAACAAGCGCTTTACCGCGACCTCCTTTAACCTTGTGCTGGCCTCGAGCGGTGATTTGGCCAACTTGGTTGAAACCCAACAAGTCGACTTTGCGTTTGGGGTCGATTACGAGCGTATTGACGACCCACGTATCAACTACCAACCGCTGGGTAAAATTCGCATGATGTCTGTATGTAACAGTGAGCATCCGTTGAGTCGACTACGTCGGGTCAGTGATGATCAACTACGTAACGCCATGCAAGCGGTAATGGTCTACCTCAATGAAAAAGACAATCCCGAGCTTCAACCCTTCTCACGCCGCTATATTGGCTTTTCTAGCTTTGAATATATGCTCAATACCATTTTGCAAGAAGAGGCATGGGGCGTGCTACCTGAGCCGCTGATCCGCAAACACCTCCGCGAGCAGCGCTTGGCTGTGATCAAGCATACTTACGGCCTCACGCAAGAAGACTATTGCCTGTTTACGGCGTCTGGTATGGCCGAACACCCTGGGATCCAATGGCTGAACGATAGCATTACTAACTATTTGTTTGATTTCTAGATCTTGTTTAATTTCTAAATCGTCTATTAAAAGTGATTTATATCATTGTCTTAGGCTGCTTTTTCGGGCCTTTTTAACTGACTTAAAGAAGTTTAAGATTTTCTGAGCGCACACATAGCGCTAGAATGCTTGCACTTGATTTCATCAACCCGGCTGATTGTCATCAACCCGGCTGATTGTCATCGAGCCTACTTATTTTCATCTAGCCCACTTATTGTCATCGAGCCTAATTATGACTGCCTATCTTCGTTATCTGCCTTTTTCTCTCGCGGTCCTCGCGTGCTTAACCCCCTGGGTCACTTCGCCCATCGCTTTAGTACTCGGTTTTTTACTTACGTCTTTGGGCGGGGTACCCAGCGGATTACCGCTCACTAAGATCACTAAAAAGCTCCTCGCGTACTCTATCGTTGGACTGGGGTTTGGTATTCCTTTGCAAGAGGCGTTGGCGGTTACCGGCGATGGGATAGGGCTGATTATTGCCACCATTACGGGCACTCTGGTGTTTGGCACGATACTGGCCAAGCTGATCGGGTTGGATCGAAAAACGGGTCATTTAATTGCCTCGGGAACAGCTATTTGTGGCGGCAGTGCCATCGCGGCCGTCTCGCCCGCCATCAATGCCGATGATGAACAAATTGGCCTCGCGCTGGGCACCGTGTTTGTACTGAACTCGCTAGCGCTGTTTGTATTTCCGATGATTGGGCATGCGTTAGGGCTTGATCAGCATACCTTTGGGACTTGGGCGGCGATCGCGATTCACGATACATCATCGGTGGTGGGGGCGGCGTCTGCCTATGGTGAGCAAGCATTAACCACCGCCACGACACTCAAGCTTGCACGTGCATTATGGATTGTGCCTGTCGCCTTTGTCAGTGCACTGATGTTTCGTAGTCACGCCAAAAAAATCACTATTCCATTTTTTATTGTCTTTTATTGCTTAGCTATCGGCATCAGTGATGTGTTTGTGCAAGCACAACCGATTTACGATGTGATTTTCGCGGTGGCTAAGCAAGTGTTGGTGGTGTGCTTGTTCTTGATAGGCTGCAGTATCTCTATCGCCCAGCTACGTGCCGCAGGCCCCAAGCCCCTGTTTTTTGGCATTGCGCTATGGGTGATTATCTCTTGCTCGTCGCTTGCTTGGCTGCTCTTTGCTGCTTAGTTGTCCGGTTTTGCTTCAGGATCACTCGTGCGGTGTGTCCTGAGGCAAACGGAGTACCGCGACCAATAAAAAAGCACTGAGTGCCGCAGCAAACTGCCACCATCCCGTGCTGGTCACTGCGAGAAAAAGCTGCAAGGTAATGGCAGCAAGCAAAATACCTTTTCTCATCTTCTTAGTCCATAAAGAATATAAATGTGCGTTTAGTATGCGCAATAGTTATATAAGAGCAAAATGCGATTTTGCGCTATCTCATAACTAAAATGTGTTTGGGACACTGAGTGTCAGAAATGCTGACAGCTGATTTGTGTTATAAATTATTGAAATTAAATGCGTTTCATTTTCCACCTAACGGGATGGTGAAAACGCCTGCAAGTTCGCATTTGTAAAGCGGCGCAGTAGCACCAAGAATGTGTGCGTGTTTTCTACTTTTGGTGTTTTATGTCTCCTCAAAACGTGATCAATGAAAAGTCAGTCTTAGTGTTTTCAGCCCTTTTAGCATTAGGGTTTGCCATCACCGGCCTGGCCGTAGGGTGGTTTGCTGGCTCTTTAGTGATTATGTTCGACGGTATCTACTCGTTGATTAGCCTAGTGTTAACTTTGTTGTCACTGGGCGCGTCATGGTATATCCACTCGCGCTATGCAAGGCCGATCACACGTGCGCTGCTCACTCCGCTTGTTGTCGCCATTAAAGGTGCCGTGATTATGCTGTTGGTGAGTTATTCCCTTTACGAAGCGGTATCATCCTTGGTCGAGGGCGGACGTGCGGTTAATCCGTCATTGGCGGTGTTATTTGGTATCGTCAACGTGGTGGGTTGCGGTTACGGATGGTGGATGATTGCGCGTAAAAATCAAGCAGGGCAAAGCCAGTTGGTGGAGGCGGAATCGCGCCAGTGGCAAATGGACACCTTATTAAGTCTCGCAGTCACCTTAGGCTTTTTAGGTGCTTGGTTAGTGGCGCATTCACCTTGGTCGGATTATGCGGTTTATGCGGACCCTATGATGATGGTATTGATGTCGTTCTACTTTATCAAAGTGCCGTTCATCATGGTGCGTAACGCGTTAAAAGAGCTCGCACCTGTCACGGTAAAGTGGTATCGCACCCGAACGATGACAGTTTGACTGCTGCGGTTTTATCGAAGGATTGTGATTGTCTCTACTGTTTGATTTAATCGTAGATGTATTAAATATCAAGGAAGACAATATGTTACTGCCACCACCTCTTAAAAAAGGCGAGACAATGGGCTTTTTCTCGCCATCATCACCTGCCACCGTATTTGCTCCGCAAAGGTTTGAACGCGCGATGGGCTATGTCAAAGCACAAGGCTTTGACCTTAAGGCGGGGGCATTGACAGGGCAATCGGATCACTATCGCTCAGCCTCGATCAAGGCGCGTGCGGAAGAGCTCAACCAGTTGATCCGTGATCCGAATGTGCGCTGCATCATGTCCACGATTGGTGGAATGAACAGCAATGCTTTGCTTCCCCATATCGATTATGCCGCTTTGGTTGATGATCCTAAGATTATCGTGGGTTATTCGGACCTCACTGCTTTACTGCTCGGTATCTATGCCAAAACGGGATTAATCACCTTTTATGGACCAGCCTTAGTGGCGTCTTTAGGGGAGTTCCCGCCATTGGTCGATGAAACCTTTGACGCGTTTCGAGCCGTAACAACTGAGAATGTAACGCTGCCGATGACCTATAAGATGCCTGCCCAATGGACGGATGTCATGATTGATTGGGGTGAACAGACAGAGGCAAAACTGACCTATGAGAATGCATGGCAATTTATGGGTAAAGGTCAGGTAAATGGGCGTATTATCGGTGGCAATCTCAATACGCTGAATGGGGTTTGGGGAACGCCTTATATGCCAGCGATTGAAACAGGCGATATTCTGCTGATTGAGGACTCTTTGCTTGATATTGCCACGGTTGAGCGCTCACTCGCACACCTAAAACTGGCCGGAGTGTTTGATACGGTAGGTGCGGTGTTACTTGGTAAACACGAGCTGTTTGATGACAAAGGAACGGGACGTTCAACCTATGATGTTCTTGAAGAAATACTCGATGGCCAGCCGCTCGCTGTGGTTGATGGTTTTGACAGTTGCCATACGCATCCGATGTTAACCATACCTTTGGGGGCTCAAGCCTGTATTGATTTTGATGCCCAGACGGTCTCACTCACGCAAGCTTGGTTGGCGGGTGAGCATGCTGGGCAATGAGCTTGGATTAGTAAGCCACACCGATACGTTGGCGACGGTGGGCGCCACTTTCCAGTTCGTCGATCATCGCGATAGCATAGTCAGCAACGCTGATCTTGCTGTCACCATGGTCATCGGTAAGCAAGGTATCCGCACCAACGCGATAGCGGCCTATTTTGTCGCCCGGGAAAATCTCCGCAGCAGGGCTGACGAACGTCCAATCTAGGATATGGGCGTGCTCACGGAATACCTTTAAGGCTTCGCCTTGGGCTAGCGCTTCTGCTTTGTAAGCGTCAGGGAAGTCGGGCAGGCTGACCAGCTCGACTCCCGGTGAAACTTCTAGTGAGCCAGCACCGCCGACCCAAAGTAAACG
The DNA here is from genome assembly GCF_001995405.1 of Salinivibrio sp. AR640. Taxonomy (NCBI): domain Bacteria; kingdom Pseudomonadati; phylum Pseudomonadota; class Gammaproteobacteria; order Vibrionales; family Vibrionaceae; genus Salinivibrio; species Salinivibrio sp. AR640. Next base: position 8,963 of record NZ_MUFD01000011.1, read on the forward strand.
TTTGACGTTAGCGGCGGGTAACTCGTCAATTAAGCGCTTAGCGCTGTTTGCCACCATCTCATGGTTGCCTGCAGCGCGCCCGCCCACGGCGGCAATGACTGCGTCAGTGTCAGCAACGGCCTGTTGTACAGAGTGGTGGTTATTCAGCAAGTCGAATTGACGCACCTCGACATCGTCGCGGGTCACTTTTTCTGGCTGACGGACAAGAGCGATAACCTCATGCCCACGATGACGCGCTTCTTCGACGATTTGGCTACCAATCCAACCTGTTGCACCAATAATTGCGATTTTCATATTGTCTTCCTCATGCTGTGATTGCTTGGATGGATGTAGCTTATTAGCTTTCATTTATTGGATAAACAATCATAATAGATACAGTTTGTATCAATTAAAGAGACAATATGGATAGGCTAACGGCAATACGTAGTTTTGTAGAAGTGGGCAATTGCAAAAGCTTTACGCGGGCTGCCGAACAACTTGGGCTAACGCGTTTGCAGGTTTCAAGACATGTGCAAGAGGTCGAGCAATGGCTTGCGCAGCGTCTGTTGCATCGGACAACGCGTAAAGTCAGCTTAACTTATGCCGGTGAGCAAGCCTATGGTCATTGCCAGCGTATTTTGGACGAAGCGGCGGCGTTAACGTTGACGACTGGACGATTACAGGGCGCCTTAACCGGTCGCATTCGAGTCGCTGCGCCAATCGGGTTAGCGCAAGGGATCCTTGTTGCGCCAGTAACGCAATTTACCGATGCGCATCCAGAGGTCGTCATTGAAGTGATTGCCTCCGACCAATTTACGCCCTTAGTGGATGAGCGGGTCGATATTGCGCTGCGCTTCACACCTCAGCCAGATGAATATTTAATTGCCCGCAAACTCATGGCCATCGATTCTATAGTGTGTGCATCACCGGCATATATAGCCCACGCGTCGCAGCCTAATCACCCGAGCGATCTCAGTGATCACCCGTGCTTAATTCATGTCAGCGGTGATCATTGGCAGTTTATTAAAGACAGTCGCCGAGAAGAGATAAGAGTGAGTGGGCCGATTCACGCCAACGACTTAGGCACCTTGGTCAATGCGGCGCGAATGGGAAAAGGGATTGTCCGTGTGCCATGTGATTTAGCCAATCCCTATGTGGAGCAGGGGGAATTAATACCTTTGCTGACCGATTACCGCTTACCGCCCAGTGCACTGTGGGCGGTCTATTTATCGCGTAGTTATCAACAGCCTGTCGTGCGCCACTTTATCGATCACTTGGCAAGCTGTTGGCAGCATGATATCCAAGCTCCCATTGATGGGTCAGATGCTTGAAAAGCGTGACAACTACAACGCGAGTTTAGTGAGGTAGTGATGGCTTAACGTCAGTGAGCGTGCCAGTGGTTTGGGTAGGGTGTCGATTTCGAGGCTATCAAGCAGGTTTTTCACATGCAGCCCGAGTTCGGTATCACCACTGATACTGAGTTGGCGCTGGAAAAACAGCGTATCCGGATCGCAATAGTGAGTCGCCATTTTCAAAAACGCTAACCAATCTCCCTCGATACTGGCGTCTTCCTCCCCAGACAAGCGCACCAATAATTGGTTGTCTTCGTTCAGCGACACGAACCAATTGGCGTTGAGATCGCGCAAACCAATGCGAATGGTACGGCCAGCAAGAAAGTCGAACTCTTCCTCCGCCAGCGGCACGGCAAAAGCGGTATTCATCAATTTAGTCAACACCTGGGCCTGTAGCCCTTGTGGTAACTGAGTGATCGCTTTTAGGCCTGGTGTAATCAGATTGGGCTGAGGCAGTGGCAGAGCAAGGGGTTGTTGTGTGATTGGGTTAACGAGCATTTGGCTTTCCTTTGGTGCCAATGGTTGAGTACCACTAGAGTAGCGAGGTTGGAGGCGCTGCCATTGGATCCGAGTCAAAAATGAGGAGGGTTTTTGTGGCAACAGCGTCATTTATCGCGATTTTTATCCTCATGGGGAAGTGAGCTTGATACATATCAACCCCCCACACTGGCAACGCCCTTATCTTAGCCGGACAATCATAAAATGGAATGCAATGTTATGGAGCTCCTTTGTCCGGCGGGCAATATTCCGGCGGTTAAAAAAGCGATCGAGCATGGCGCCGATGCGGTGTATGTCGGCTTAAAAGATGATACCAATGCGCGCCATTTTGCTGGGCTGAACTTCACCGACAGCAAATTGCAGCGTGCCAGTCAGTATGTGCATGACCACGGCAAAGACTTGCACGTTGCTATTAACACCTTTGCTCACCCCGATGGTTGGCGCCGCTGGCAATATGCGATTGATAGCGCCGCCGGAAATGGCGCTGATGCACTGATCCTTGCTGATATGGCCTGTTTAGATTACGCCGCCAACACCTATCCCGATTTGGATATACACCTTTCTGTTCAAGCATCCGCCACTAACGCTGGGGCGATCCGTTTCTATCAGCAGCAATATGGCGTTAAGCGAGTGGTATTGCCACGGGTGCTGTCTATTCATCAGGTTAAACAACTAGCACGCGATACCGATGTTGACTTAGAGGTATTTGCCTTCGGCAGCCTGTGCATTATGGCCGAAGGGCGCTGCTATTTATCGTCTTATCTTACCGGCCAGTCGCCCAATACCGTGGGCGCTTGCTCACCGGCGGCATTCGTGCGCTGGCAAGATACTGAGCAAGGGCTGGAGTCGCGCTTAAATGGTGTCTTGATTGATCGGTATCAAGCCGACGAAAAAGCGGGGTATCCCACCCTCTGCAAAGGTCGTTTCTGTGTCGACGGCAACCGCTATCACGCACTGGAAGAGCCCACCAGTTTGAACACCTTAAGTGTCCTGCCTGAGCTTTATCGCGCCGGGATCAAATCGGTCAAAATCGAAGGTCGTCAGCGCAGCCCTGCATATGTGGAGCAAGTTGCACGGGTATGGCGTCAAGCGATTGATCGCTGTGTCGCAAACCCCGAGGCGTTTGATATTGCACCGGATTGGGCGCATTCGCTCGATAGCCTTTCTGAAGGGGTGCAAACCAGTTTGGGTGCTTACCATCGCAAGTGGCAATAAGGAATTATGATGCAATTTTCTCTCGGGCCAATCCTGTATTACTGGCCCAAGGCTGAGGTTGAAGCCTTTTATCAAGCGGCGGCAGACAGCCAAGCCGATGTGATTTATCTCGGTGAAACCGTCTGTGCTAAGCGGCGAGAGCTGAAAACCAAAGACTGGATCGGGCTCGCGCGTGAGCTGGCTGAGTCTGGTAAACAAGTAGTGCTCTCGACCATGGCGCTGATTGAAGCGCCCTCAGAGCTGACCATGCTAAAACGCTACTGTGATAATGATGATATTCGCATTGAAGCGAATGACGTGAGCGCGGTGCAATTTTTAAGCGAGCGTCGGCAGCCCTTTGTGGTGGGGGCGGCCATCAATTGCTATAACCCGCAAACATTAAAGCAATTTGTTGACCTTGGCATGACACGCTGGGTGATGCCGGTGGAGCTTTCGCGCGATTGGTTGGTGAATATGTTGAACGGCTGTGATGCATTGGGTATTCGCGACCAGTTTGAGGTGGAGGTCACTGGCTATGGTTACTTGCCACTGGCTTATTCGGCACGCTGTTTTACCGCGCGCTCAGAAAACCGTGCCAAAGATGACTGCGAGCTGTGCTGCCTAAAATACCCCAATGGACGGTTAACGGAATCCCAAGAGGGTCAAGCGGTATTTGTGCTGAACGGCATTCAAACCCAGTCCGGGCAATGCGCCAATCTCGTTAACGATTTACCGTCGATGCAAGGGCTGGTGGACGTGGTGCGGTTAAGCCCACTGTCGCTTGACACCTTGCAATGGGTAGACAAATTCCGTGCTAACCAAGCAGGCACCCAGCCGCAACCGCTCAACCACGATTGCAATGGCTATTGGCACCATTTGGCGGGCATGACACAAGTTTTAGATTAAACGCGATAACAAAAACAGCCTGCGTAATCGGGTAGAGAGGTGAAGGTATGTTGTATTTAGAGTTCTTGTTCTTACTGCTAATGCTGTATATCGGCTCCCGATACGGGGGCATTGGGCTGGGCGTGGTCTCGGGAATCGGCTTGGTCATAGAAGTGTTTATCTTCCAGATGCCGCCAACGTCACCGCCCGTAACCGTGATGCTGATTATTCTTGCTGTCGTCACCTGTGCCTCTATCTTGGAAGCGGCAGGAGGCCTTAAGTATATGCTGCAAGTGGCAGAGCGATTATTGCGTAAAAATCCAAAACGCGTCACTTTGATTGCGCCGTTTGTCACCTATGCCATGACCTTTATGCTTGGTACCGGTCACGCGGTGTATTCCATTATGCCGATTATCGGTGATGTCGCGCTAAAAAATGGTATCCGCCCGGAGCGCCCCATGGCCGCAGCATCCGTTGCCTCTCAAATCGCGATTACCGCCTCACCGATCTCTGCCGCGGTGGTGTATTACTTGGCGCAGCTTGCCGACATTCAGCATAACATCACGCTAGTCTCGATTTTGTTGGTCACCGTACCCGCCACCTTGTTTGGTACCTTGCTGATGTCTCTGTACAGCTTGCGCCGCGGCAAAGAGCTGGATGACGATCCGGATTACCAAGCGCGCTTACAAGACCCGAAATGGCGTGAGCGTATCGAAAATACCACCGCGACCTCGTTAGATGAGGTATTACCCCGTTCCGCGCGCAATGCGGTGTTATTGTTCATTAGTGCCATCGTTACCATTGTGATTATCGCTATGTGGCCAGAAATTCGCACAGTGGCAGGGGAGAGTAAGGCCATCAGCATGTCAGTCGTCATTCAAATGATGATGCTCTGCTTTGGCGGCATCATCCTACTGGCGACACAAACCGATCCGCGCAACGTGCCCAGTGGCGTGGTGTTTAAATCTGGGATGGTAGCGGCCATTGCCATTTTTGGGATTGCCTGGATGTCAGATACTTACTTCCAATACGCGATGCCGCAGTTTAAGTCTGGAATTGTGGATATGGTCACTCAGTATCCATGGTCTTTTGCTCTGGCCTTGTTTATCGTGTCAGTAGTTGTTAATTCGCAAGCCGCAACCGCACGGATGATGTTGCCGGTAGGTCTTGGGTTAGGGCTCGACCCTGCACTGCTTATCGGTATTATGCCGGCGGTGTATGGGTACTTCTTTATCCCCAACTATCCTTCTGATATTGCGACCGTGAATTTCGATGCATCTGGCACCACCAAAATCGGTAAATGGTACTTCAACCATTCATTCATGGCGGTTGGTTTAATTGGTGTGGTGAGCGCCTGTGCGTTCGGTTACGTGTTGGGGCAGATTTTTATCGCCTAATACGCAAAAGGATACGAAGAACAAGGGTGCAGGTGGGGCGTACCTCGGTTGAGGGCTTGGATGTAAATTTTGCCTGAATGTACAAATTGGTGACATGCATCATCAACATGCGCCGCATCTGTTTGCAACGCCTGGCCAAGTAGTCGGGCGTTTTAAGCCAAAGGAGCCAACATAATGATTGATAAACATACCGTGATGCGGGTTGCGCGGCCAACTGATAACTTAGCCGATATTACGAATATGTATTGTGAAGGATTAGGTTTTGAGTTGCTCGGGACCTTCTCCGGCCACAATGACTTTGATGGTGCCATTATTGGTCATCCGCATCACAATTATCACCTTGAGTTTACCCACCACCGCGGCACCCATGTTGGACCAGCCCCCTCACAAGAGAATTTATTGGTTTTTTATTTGCCGGATCACTCGGCATGGCAAGCCGCGTGCAAAAAAATCGAAGCGGCCGGATTTACACCGGTTTCAAGTTATAACAGTTATTGGGATAAAGACGGCTGCACTTTTGAAGATCTGGATGGTTATCGTGTGGTGCTTCAAAATCGCGAATGGGCATGGTGAATGTGAGTTAGCGCGTCTCTCATAAGCTCATAAGTTATTGGCTATTAACATTATTGGCATAACAGATTAGCACTTTGTGTGATTGTCTATTAACGTTACTCATGTTTAGTTAGCAATAACTAATGATAGCGTCAGTGCGGCCTAGTCAGGTGTTTTAGCGTTCGCACTGATGGATAAAACATAAGGAGAAAGCAATGTCTCAGCAACGCTCAACGTCGGGCGGTCAATGCCCCGTGATGCATGGTGGCGCAACATCGGAAGAGATGGCACACAAAACCTGGTGGCCCAATGCACTTAACCTCGACATTCTTCATCAGCACGACACAAAATCAACGCCGTTTGATAACGATTTTGATTACCCGTCAGCCCTAAAAACACTCGATATTGACGCACTTAAAAATGACGTTAAGTCGCTACTTACCGACAGTCAGTCTTGGTGGCCTGCAGATTGGGGACATTACGGCGGATTGATGATCCGCATGGCATGGCACTCGGCAGGGAGCTATCGCATTGCTGACGGTCGCGGTGGCGGCGCAACAGGTAACCAGCGTTTTGCACCTTTGAACTCATGGCCGGATAACGCCAACCTCGATAAGGCCCGTCGCCTTCTATGGCCGATTAAGAAAAAATACGGCAACAAAATTAGTTGGGCAGATTTGATCTTGCTCGCGGGCACGCTGGCGTATGAATCGATGGGGCTAAAAACCTATGGGTTTGCGTTTGGGCGTGAAGATATTTAGCATCCAGAGAAGGATACTTATTGGGGCGCAGAAAAAGAATGGTTGGCCCCAAGTGATGCAGAGAACAGCCGTTACTCTGGCGCACGCGATCTCGAAAATCCACTTGCCGCAGTGATGATGGGGCTGATTTATGTTAACCCTGAAGGGGTAGATGGCAACCCAGATCCGCTCAAAACTGCCCATGATATGCGTGTCACGTTTGAGCGCATGGCGATGAACGATGAAGAAACCGTCGCGCTAACTGCCGGTGGCCATACCGTGGGTAAATGTCACGGTAATGGCGATGCGAGCGTATTAGGACCTGAGCCTGAAGCGGCTGATGTTGATGAGCAAGGCTTAGGCTGGAACAACCACCAAGCGCGCGGCATTGGACGTGATACGGTCACCAGTGGCATTGAAGGGGCTTGGACTACCCATCCCACGCAATGGGATAACGGCTACTTTTATCTCCTGTTTAACTACGAGTGGGAATTGAAGAAAAGCCCTGCGGGTGCCTGGCAGTGGGAGCCTATCGACATCAAAGAAGAAGATAAACCTGTTGATGTTGAAGACCCCTCGATTCGTCGTAACCCCATCATGACCGATGCCGATATGGCACTCAAAATGGACCCGGCCTATCGCAAAATCTCTGAACGCTTTTATCAAGACCCTGACTACCTGGCAGACGTCTTTGCCAAAGCCTGGTTTAAATTAACGCACCGTGATATGGGGCCCAAGTCACGTTACATCGGCCCAGATGTGCCGAGTGAGGATTTGATTTGGCAAGATCCCGTGCCTGCAGGACGTACCGATTATGACGTGGCAGCGGTAAAAGCAGATATTGCCAATAGTGACCTGACGCTGGCAGAGAAAGTGACCACCGCATGGGATAGCGCACGGACTTATCGCCAATCCGATAAGCGGGGTGGGGCGAACGGCGCGCGGATTCGTCTAGCACCGCAAAAAGACTGGCAGGGGAACGAGCCGGAGCGTCTGGCGAAGGTAGTCAACGTGCTGAGTAATATTGCTCAGAAACACCAGATTAGTCTCGCTGACACCATCGTGCTGGCAGGAAACCAAGGCATTGAAGAAGCAGCAAAAGCGGCTGGTGTGGTCGTCGACGTACCGTTTGCGCCGGGCCGTGGTGATGCCACGCTTGAGCACACTGATGTGGATTCATTTGAAGTACTAGAGCCGGTCGCAGATGGGTTCCGTAATTGGCTGAAAAAAGATTACAACGTTCAGCCCGAAGAGCTCTTGCTTGATCGCGCCCAATTGATGGGACTCACCGCACCTGAAATGACAGTACTACTGGGTGGTATGCGTGTGCTTGGCACCAACTATGGTAGTGCCCCGGAAGGCGTATTTACCGATCGGGTCGGTGAGCTGAGTCATGACTTTTTCGTCAACCTGACGGACATGGCGTATCAGTGGAAACCTGTCGGCCGTAACCGCTATGAGATCATTGAGCGTAATTCGGGGGCAGTGAAGTGGACGGCGAGCCGCGTCGACTTAGTGTTTGGCTCTAACGCCATTTTACGCGCCTATGCAGAGTTCTACGCGCAAGATGATAACCAAACCAAGTTTGTGCACGATTTTGTTGCAGCGTGGGTGAAGGTGATGAACGCTGATCGTTTTGATCTGGTCGCTAAGCAATGATTTAATCGTTACAAATTGTGATCACCAAGCCGCCTTTCATTGATAGGCGGCTTTTTATTTGTCTTAAATCAAGTCAGGGCTTGGTTGTTGTCGTGCTACAGGCAGGGTTTTAGTACAGTGAGCTGAGTAAATTCCATCCAATTCTTTTATCTTTACCATCTGGCGGAGTGAATTATGCTAGAACTTCTCATTGGGCTAGTTGTAACCGTGGCTGTGGGTTACTTCATTGTCAAAGGTTATCGTCCTGCAAGCACTTTGCTGACTGCAGGGATTATATTACTGATCATCACAGGGATATTAGGGCACAGTGTTCTGCCGGCTAAATTAACGTCGACGGGCAATCTTTTTACTGATTCGCTGGAATATGTGAAATACATGCTGCAATACCGTGGTGGCGGCCTCGGGATGCAAATAATGTTGCTGTGTGGTTTTGCGGCCTATATGTCGCATATTGGTGCCAACAACGTGGTGGTGAAGCAGTTCTCTAAGCCGTTGTCGGTGATCAAGTCGCCCTATGTGTTGTTGGTTGCAGCCTACATTGTCGCTTGTTTGATGTCACTGGCGGTCAGCTCTGCAACTGGCTTAGGTGTGCTTTTAATGGCTACCTTATTCCCGATGATGACTGCGATGGGCATTTCTCGTCCCGCCGCGACTGCAGTGTGCGCGTCTCCTGCAGCGATTATACTTTCACCCACCTCGGGAGATGTGGTGATTGCAGCGGAAAAAGCAGGCTTACCGCTCCACGTGTTTGCGGTCGAAACCGTATTGCCGGTCTCTATTTGTGCGATTATTGTGATGGCCGCCGCGGCGTACTTTTGGAATAAATACCTAGATAACAAAGAAAACACGCCGATGGAGCGTGTGGACGTCTCCGAGATAGAAACTCACGCGCCAGGTTATTACGCCGCCTTACCTTTTCTGCCTATCATTGGGGTGTTTTTATTTAACGGTGAAACCATTCCGGGCCTCTATCTAGATATCTACACCATTGTGGTGCTCTCTATCTTTTTAGGTGCGCTCGTCGACTTCGCCACCAAACGTTTTAATGGTCGCAAAACGTTAGAAGATCTGGATGCGTGTTATGAAGGGATGGCGGATGCCTTTAAAGGCGTGGTGATGCTGTTAGTCGCTGCAGGGGTATTTGCACAAGGCCTTATGTCAATTGGTGCGATTGACAACTTACTCGGCTTAGCAGAAAGCGCTGGGGCAGGGGGTATTGCATTGATGATGCTGCTTACTTTACTCACCGTCGCAGCCGCTGTTGCCACTGGCTCTGGAAATGCACCTTTCTATGCGTTTGTTGAATTAGCACCGTCTTTGGCAGCGAAAATGGGTCTCAATCCGGCATTTTTGATTATCCCTATGCTGCAAGCCTCTAACTTAGGCCGAACCATATCGCCGGTGTCTGGAGTGATTGTGGCGACATCTGGGATGGCAAAACTCAGCCCGTTTGAGGTGGTTAAGCGCACCTCGGTGCCGGTATTGTGCGGGTTAATTACCGTGATTATTGGCACACTTGTGCTGGTGCCGATGATGGCGTAACGTCGCAAGACATAAAAAGCCCGCGTGCAGGTGCTCGCGGGCTTTTTTAATTGTATTGCACTATAGACGAACACAGTTTTGGAAGAAAACAACATGATTGCCCCGACCAAAATCACCTTTTTCTCCACCTTGACGCCCATGGTGGCCGCCGGTGTTAAAACCATCACCATTCGCGATGAATCTGAAAGTCACTATCAACCCGGTTCGCGCGTCGCGGTATATCAGCTAGAAACTGATCATTATGTATGTGACATTGTGATCGACAGCGTTGCTCCGCTAGCGTTCGAGGACATTAATGCCCGTCATGCTGAACAAGAGGGGATGTCGCTTACCGAGCTGAAGGCGCTGATTTTGCAAATCTACCCAGCGCGTCCCCCGTTGTTTGTGATTGATTTTCACCTTGCTTAAACACCCGCTATTTTACTGAGCGGCTCGCCTATAAAAAACGCCCGATAATACGGGCGTTTGACTACTATGAGTGGTTGATTAAACAATTTTGGGTTGGCCGTCTGATGCTGTTGCACCACCGTCTACGGGCAAATTGACACCAGAGATAAACGACGCATCGTCACTGACTAGAAATGCCACGGCAGAGGCAACTTCCTCTGGTTCTGCTGGGCGTCCCAGAGCGATACGCTCATTAAACTTTTCTCGAACTGAGTCAGGCCAGCCATTGGTCATGTTGGTTTTAACCAAGCTTGGACAGACCGCATTGACACGTACTCCTTGTAAACCGTGGTCCAGTGCCATGGCACGCGTTAGATTCGCGACAGCGCCTTTTGCAGCACAGTAAAAAGCAGCGCCCCAATCACCGCCTAAACCCGATACGGAGGCCGTGTTTACCATAGAGCCTTTTGTTTTAATCAATTCAGGCATTGCATATTTTGCGCAAAAGACTACGCCATCAATATCAACACCAGACACTTTTTCCCAATCGGCTAGAGTGCCGTCAATAACAGAGCCAGGAGTATGCACGCCTGCGTTATTTATCAGTATATTAAGTTGCCCGAAGTGGTTAACAACGTCTTGTATCATTGCTTCTACTGCTTTTGGATCTGACACATCGACAGAGAGTTTCAAGACGCGATCAGCATCGTATTTTGCTGCTGTGTCATCTAGAGCTGTCTTGTTCCAGTCTGCAATCGCAACCTTTGCACCTTCTTGATAGAGGCGGTCGGTAATCGCTGCACCAATACCGTTGGCTGCGCCAGTAATTAACGCCACTTTTTGGTTAATACCTTTCATTGTGTTCTCCGTTTTTGTCTATTGAATTAAGCAAATACCGGATCCATGCTGCCGGCTTCTCGGGGGGCCATCAGCTTAAAGTTGTCGCTGTAGTCCACGGGAATGGCGATAACAGCTGGGCCTTGGGTATCTATGGCTTGTTTAAGTTGGGTGACTAAATCTTCTTGTCGTGTGACCGCATAGCCCTTGGCGCCAAAGGATTCGGCATAGGCTTTAAAATCAATCGGACCAAATTTCACCCCTGAATAACGTTGGTACTTTTTAACTTCCTGCATTTCCACCATGTTATAGGCGTTATCGACCCAGATGATGTGCAGCAAGTTACACTTGAGACGCACTGCCGTTTCTAGCTCCATACTCGATTGCATAAATCCACCGTCTCCGGACACGGATACCACTTTGCGGTCGGGGTTGAGCAAGCTCGCGCCAATTCCCCACGGCAAGGCGACGCCCATGGTTTGTTGGCCATTAGAGACCAATAATTGCCGAGAGCGGAAGCAATTAAGATAGCGCGCAATCCAAATATGGAAGCTGCCCATGTCTAAGCACAAGGTGGTGTCTGGCGTGATCACATCCTGCATGGCTTTAATCAAATGCAGTGGATGCATGGCAAAATCTTGGTGTGAACGACTGTATGCTCGAATAGCTTGGCGCTGGTGGGCCACTTCTTCAAGTAAATCAACTGTTGATGCGGGCATCAGCCATTGATGGTCGAGTTGTTCGGTGAGCGCATTAAGGGTGGGCTCAATCTGGCCAACGAGCTCCACGCTAGGGCGGTAATAGTGCTCAATTTCTGCTGGTGCCACATCGATATGGATAATATCGGTGTGTTGCGTGTTCCAAAGCTCTGGATCATATTCAATTGGGCCAAAACCAATGGTGACGATCAGATCAGCGTTCGCTAACAAGAGATCACCGGGCTGATTATTAAATAAGCCGACCCGACCCGCAAAGCGCTGATAGTAGGTGATGTCGACGGTACCAGCGGCTTGGTAGGTCCCGATGACGGGAAGCTGGGTACGATTGAGTAGGGCGCGAATGGCTGCGGCATTTTCAGGACGGCTGGCTTGTAACCCCAGTAAGAATACCGGATTATGCGCCGCTTTGATTTTGTTGGCCGCTTCGCGGATAGCGCGCGTATCAGCCATCCCTAATGGTGCCGGAAATGAAGGCGCAAGCACGCCACTGTCGACCGGTTGGTTAAGAATATCCATAGGTAAACTGACAAACGCGGCACCCGGGCGACCGCTTTCCGCTGCACGAAAAGCGTTGGCAAGGATTTCAGAGGTCGCTGAACCGGCTTGGACTTCGGCACTGTATTTGGTAACCGAATTGAAAATGCTGACGGTATCTAGGCTTTGGTGGGTTTGTTTTTGTTGATCGGCACGTTTCACCGCCCCACCTAAAGCAACCACAGGATCGCCTTCAGAATTAGCAGTCGCCAGTCCAGTCACCAGGTTCGTGCAGCCCGGGCCGGACGTTGCCATGGTGACGCCCGCTTTACCGGTTAAGCGGCCAATAACACCGGCCATAAAGGCGCCATTCGCCTCATGGCGGACCGGGATCATTTTGATATTGGTATCTTCAATCGCATCAAAGAGGCGATCAATTTTTGCGCCAGGTATACCAAAAATATACTCGACGCCTTGGCGTTCTAAGTGGGTTGCGACCAGTTGTGCGCCTGTGTCCCAATGCGTTGTTGTTGTCATGTTGGGCTCCTCGTGAGGTTAGCTCCCTATGGGAGGTGATATTATTTTTCTGCTTGTTCGATAGCGGCGTGAATATTGTCTGGTGTTAAGTTCGCGCCCAAAAATTCCGCATTGGTGGGGAGGTCAATCACCAACTTGGAGACGCGGCCGATTTGCAAGGTGCCGCATGCCAACTCGTAGTCTTGGACATGGCCGCCGCCTGCGCGAGTGTCAGTGATAAAGTGCTCGTGATAGCCTGCGACATTGATGCCCTGGGTATATTGCGGGCTACGGAAACCAGCAATCACGCCATTCACATGATCAAAACGAAATTCTGGTTGGGCATCGATGGCCTCGAGCATGGGCTTGTATGGCGGTGTTTGCTTGGGCACGGTGCGCGTACGCACATGCTCGAAGGCACCATCAATTCGAACGGCACAGAACAGATTGTCACTTGGTACCAGTGTGTCGATTACGTCGTGCAGCTCTTGGCGCGACATGGGATGATCAAACCGTTGTGTAATGTCTGGTTTGAAAAAGGTCATAACGGCGAATGGTGTTTTTTGCTCAGGATCCGCGCGCCTTGCCGAACCATCGCCGCGTAGTTGAAAAATCGTCTGATCAAAGGCGATGAGTTCACCGTCCAATTGGTTAAAGGTCCCTAGGCCAAAGTCGCCATGCTCGAGCAGGTCGGCCATGGTGGTCTCGCCCTCATACACGCCATCAATCAAGGCACTCATCAATGAGGTTTGATAAATCTCACCTTCTCCTGTTTGTTGGTGATGCTTGAGATAGGCGGCGGCGACATGTTCTGCACAGTGGCAGGTTTGGGTGCTCATAAAGCGTCCTTATAAACCGAAGTCAGTTAGGTTAAAACCGAATCTTGATGATGCGAGGTTGAAGAAGGAGACACCAATACAAATAACGTTGGTTTTGATATCTAAAAGATATGGCACATGGAAAACGTGGTAAGATATTGAATCCAACAAAGTTGATAATGCGCAGCATTAAGGCATGACGATGGAGTTTAGGTATTTACGGTATTTCGTCACAGTGGCCGAGTGTCAGCACTTTACGCGCGCGGCTGAGAAACTGGGTATTGCTCAGCCGCCACTGAGCCAGCAAATTAAAAAGCTAGAACAAGAGATAGGTGTGCCCTTATTAGAGCGCCTACCGCGAGGTGTGTCGTTGACACCAGCAGGAGCGGTGCTTTATCAAGATGCGGTAAAAATTCTCAGTCAGTTAGATCAAGCCGTGCAGCGCACAAAGCAGGTTGCCCGCGGAGAACGTAATCAAATACGCCTCGGTTTTGCCAGCTCGACGGTCGTCAGCCAACAAGTGTTAGCGCTGGTGCGAGGGTTACAAGAACATCATCCCGATATTGATTTTCAGCCGGTCGAGCAGCCCATGCCATCATTAGTGGAGACACTTCGTCAACAAGAGGTGGATTTAGCTTTCTTACGTTTGCCTTGTTATGCCAGTGAACATGTGGCGCATACCGCCTTATTTGATGATCCCTTTAAACTGGTTGTCGCGGCTGACCATCCTCTCGCGACATGTCACAGCGTGACGTTGTCACAGCTCGGCAATGATCCGATCATTCTCTTCCCTCGTGATATCGGGCCTGGGCTCCATGATGCGTTATCTGATGCATTAAAAAGCGCAGGATTGACACCATCTTCTGCATCGCTTGCGCCACAACTCCATTCCGCAACCGCAATGGTATCCGCGGGTTTTGGCGTGGCCTTGGTTCCCGCTTCGCTAACCACCCAGTTGAGCGACCACGTGTCTGTGCTGTCGCTGGTACAGATGCCTTTGAGTAGCCAAGTGGTGCTGGCTTGGCAACGCACGAATACTGCCCAAGTGGTGCGTCGCTGTATTGCAACGGCACGCGAATGGGCGAATGCTCAGTAAGCCACCCAGATCGTCATCGCGTTCAACGCTAACGTGCGGCGTGTTGTAAAAATTCGAGTTGCATACGCTCTTGCTCGGACATTTGATAGGGTGTGTCCGACAATTGGTCAATGTCAAAGACGCCCAATGAATAGGTGTCTTTCGGAGTGATACCAAATTGTGCTCGCTCGCCGGGGGAGCCTGACATGCGTTCAATCACGATATTTTTTAGCTGCCACTGCTTATCGAAGCCGAGTAACGTTTGCTTAAACGCTTTTAATTCAACAGTGTGATCGCCTTCCTGAAGCCGTTTTTTGGTGGTGAGAAACGCAACGGGTTCGTCGTTTTGGGTGAACAGATTGGCGCGAAAACGATAGATTCCGCCCTTATCGACATTAAGTTGTAAAGGGATAATCATATCGGCATCACGACCAAAGACGGGGTTTATTTGCGCTAACTGGGCAATCGGCTGATATAGCCTAAAATCGGCAGTGAGCACATCATGCCCAGAATCAAAGTCTAGGATCGCCTTGAGACGTAACTCCATCGGCCAGCTTTCGTCTGGCTCAATCTGCCATGTGTCTCCCGACACGGTCTTTGTCTCAATCACCTGGTTGGTCCTGACATCAATAATCTCTAAGACGGTTTGATTAACAGGTAAAGAGGCAACCAATGACGCTTGGATCGGCTTGGGATAAAAATAGCGGTATTGACTTAATTTGAGCGCTGCTTTCTCGGTGCCATCAAGTATAGGAACGGGTGTACTGATATGCCGATTCCAGTGCAAATAAGGGCTTTGCGGCGAGGCGATGGGCATTGAATAAGGCGGATGTTGGATTTTTTCTGCATAATCCGATGCAATGTAGCTAAGCGAGTTTCGCATGCTAACCGGTACAATATCTGGCTCAGTGAGTTGGGTTTGTTGTGCGAACGTTGTGACCTCTTCGTCTGTTGTTTGGCTCGATGATGACGCACTCTGTTCGTTGGTACGCACTATCGTGTTGGTCGCCAGCGCCATAGACGCTGGTTCTGGTGTATCAAGCCACAAATAGCCGGTAATGCCGATAGCACTTATCAGAGTGACTGCCAGGATCAGTCTTGTCATTGCAACCCCTAATTAACGTGTAACGAACAAACTATCATGAGTGAGAAAAGTGAAGAAATCCGACAAGCTGCTTCCTCACCATAAAAAAGCAGCTTTGCCGATTTTGTCACAGTGTGTTGTGCTTATTGCGGTAGGGCGTACACGATCTCTGACAATGTGTCACGGTCCGAATCACGGACATATCGATATTTTTTGCCAAACCAACCATCCTTATCAAAGGTTTCAACTGAGATGCGTGATTGATCGCCAAGCTTGAGCTCTGGATCGGTGGCGGTAACTTTACCTCGATGCGCTGACTTAAAGATCGTGAGGTGGCTGTATTTATTCCCCATTAGCAACGGGTAGTGCATGGGGATAAAGCGTCTCACTCCTTTATGGACATAATCTAACTTGCCATCGAACTCAATCGCGGTCGAACAGCTATCAAATGCATCGACATCGGCAGCGCCACATGCAGAATGCGCGGCAACCACACCGTCATCACTGCCTGGAATAAAGGGAGATGTCGCCCCCAAGAAGTCAGAGCCATTGCCAACAAAGCGAATACGAGGGACACGGTTGTCAGGCCAGTTCGATAATTGGCGTGCGTTGGCGACTTTTAAATCGTTCAGAACGCCAATATTGTCTTTGTTCGGTAACTGACCCATCCAAAGCGATACCGCTTTTTTCATTGTGTGATTAAGCCAACCGCCTCCCTGTGCCACATTGACAGCAATGTCTGCCATTTCGACACCACCACCGGCACCGGCAAAATCGAAAGTCCCTACAATATTGAGCGGCTCAAGACCTGCGTTAATCAGCCAATTTTCTTGATTATCTAACAGGTAGCGTGCAACCAAATCGCCGGTAGAGTGGGTGACTAAAAGGCAGCCGGACAAACAGGTTTCTTGCTCTGAAAGGGTTTTTAGCGCAGGCCAAAGGTAATCTGAGGCGATTTTTCCTTCAATACGCTCATTGGCCGGCCAATCTATACGTGCATCGGCGTACTGCAGCCAGTAATCTTGCCAATAGTTAGCGCCATCTTGCACGACTTGATCGTGATCGGGGCGGCTTTGTAGTTGATCAGGCTGAAAACCGTGAATCAGTACCACCTTATAGGGGCCGATTGCGGCGAAGGCTGAAGCGGAAAATATGGCCGCCAGCATGAGTAATGCGCGATATATATTTTTCATTGTTGTAGCCAACTTGTTTTGAGTAAACACTCAGTATTATATAGCGGATTGTACAATAAGTGCCACAATGATAATTTTTTCATTAATCAGTAATTTGACATTATTGAAAAATATTTGTCTGATTTATTTGTCTGTTTTGTATAGAGAATAGACACTTTTGGGCTGTTTATTATCGTTTTTATTCATTTAATGGCTTGTTTTTAGTGTGGTTATTATTTTTTCTATTAATAGATTGGATCTCACTTTTATGTAAAGTGTGATCTTGTTTCTAATTAAAACGTTTACTATCGCAATGAATTATTGAGTTTTTTATAATCAAAAGAAAAAGCCTATGATTTACTTCGATGCCGTTGCTAGGAAACTCCATCAAGACCACAAATCTACTCGACTTGGCTTCCGAGAAGCCTTGGTACTGGAATGCCTGTTGTTGCATGCGCCTGAGACCGTGTGTAAGCAAACCTTGATTTGTTATGCGTGGG
Organism: Salinivibrio sp. AR640; assembly: GCF_001995405.1. Lineage (NCBI taxonomy): Bacteria > Pseudomonadati > Pseudomonadota > Gammaproteobacteria > Vibrionales > Vibrionaceae > Salinivibrio > Salinivibrio sp. AR640. The sequence continues at coordinate 26,343 of NZ_MUFD01000011.1, forward strand.
GAAATGAATACATTGGTCAAACATCGTTAGCCAAATCGATCAGTGCGCTAAGACGAAGCTTAATGACGATTAGCGCAGACCCGACCTTAGTGATCACCGTGCCGAAGCAAGGCTATCGCATGGTCGCTGGCATGGTAGAAACCAAGACTGTCGGCGAGTCACTAACAACCGTAGAGCAAACTAAGGTAGCCCCCGTCACGACGAATGCGGTAACGGGTCTCTCTGCTGCTGAATCGAGGCATGATGCTGACAATAAGGCAGTATCGAGTAAACCGATACGCCAGTGTGTCATGATGGCGTTGATGTTATTTGCCTGTGTGGCGAGCAGCGTGTTTGTGGTAGGAAAAATCAATGGCTGGCGTTGGAGTGATGTGGTTCAGCGAGGCGGGCTGACACAGAAACGTGTCGGTAGCCTTTATGTTTTTTACCCTCAAGAAACACGGCTTGACTTTCCGATTGAGCAGTTTTTGAGCCACAGTCAATGTGATTGCCTTGTATATGTAGAAAACAGGCACAAGATAGCAACGATGGTTTTTGTATCAAGAAAGACCAACCGTAGTGTGTTTATCCGCTATTCGCCTTTCAATATCAAGCATGCCACTAGTAAACTTGAGCAATTTCTTGCTGAGGAATAAAAATAGAGTATTTGCTTTATTTTTATGAGCCTTTTCGAGTGTGTTTTGCGACATCTTATTATTTAGATCCCTCTCATAGATACCCTTAATCAAATAATAGAGCCTTAACTCTAATATATATTTTTTGCTATGTTTTGCGTGATTTTTAGTTCTGAATAAATATCACGTTTTACTTTATGAGAATAAATATGAATTTAACCTAAAGTAATGAACTATAAGGGGAATTTAAATCATCGTTTTTCATTTTGTTTTTATTGTTGGCTATGGAAAGGTCAAAAAGGTCAGCTTTCGAATAGCTGGCAGACTCTAATAACACCTAACAAAAGGAAGACGTCAAATGGCGACAATCTCACGTACAACAACCTTGACTCTCTCCACCATCGCAGTGCTCGTCAGTGCGGGAGTTGCACAGGCGAGAGTCTATCCTGACCAAATTGTGCTTGATACCTTAGGCGATGACCAATGCCGGGCCAACTATCGGCCCTTAACGGCAGACGAGGCGAGTACCCACCGCCACTTTTTGAACGATCGCATGGGGAAATGGCAAATCGCTGGGCTCGAAGGCGATTGGGCGATCATGGGTAGCGGCTATAACGGTGAAATCAAACACTACGGTCAAACGAAAGATACATGGTGTTATCCCATCAATGATAAGGGCGATATTCCGGATTACGCCGCTCAAAGCGTACCAGAAGGGACTGAGCTCGATGTCCAATATTCACTGGTCAATAATCGCAGTGAATTTGTCAAACCGCTGAGCTATCTCGCGCATTACCTGGGTTACGCATGGGTAGGTGGTAATCACAGTGATTACGTCGGTGAAGATATGAACGTTTGGCGTTCCGGTGATCAATGGTTGATTCGGGGCAATAATGATGGCGGGTGTGATGGCTACCGCTGTGGTGATAAAACCACCATCAAAGTGGATAACTTTGCTTATACCTTAAATGACAGTGATTTCTGGCATGGTGATGTGGTTGAGTCCGATAAACAGTTAGTCAAAACGATTTCTGCTGTCGCCCGCAACAACCTCGACGAGCCTCAACAAGTGGTCGTTGATCTCAAAGTCGATAAGGCCACTAATTGGTCGAAAACCAACACCTATGGTTTTGCGCAAAAAGTACAAACAGAAAACGAATTTAAATGGCCATTGGTTGGCGATACCAAGCTCACTATTTCATTTGAGGCGAATCAAAGCTTTGCCAATAGCAATGGTGGCTCGAGCAGTGAGCAGGTGACGTTACAAGCACGTCCATTTGTTCCGGCGAACTCCGAGATACCTATTCGCGTCGAGCTTTATCGGTCGAGCATTTCTTATCCGTATCGCTTTGGCGCCGATATTAGTTATGACGTGACTTTTGACGGCTTCTTGCGCTGGAGCGGTAACGCATGGCACTCGCACCCTGAAAATCGTCCTACAGTACACCACACCTTTACGATGGGACGTAGTAGTGAGCCGTCTGCAGATATCGCATATCAATGGCATCACCGCTACATTCCTGGCGAAGTGAAATGGTGTGACTGGAGCTGGGCGGTTGAAAAGTATGGCATAGAAAGCATGCAGTGGGCAACAGGAAAAAGCTTACGTCCGTTCTATTCCTACGTGTCGGGTGATTTTTATGCGGAATCCCAGTATGCAGGGACTATAGAGCTTGGCCAAGCGAAGCCGATTGGCAAAGCGGCTTCCGCTCGCGTCAAGCGATCTATTTCGCCAATGACCACGACGGGCGAAGCGAATGGGGTAGAATTGATTTCTAACTTTGACTCCGATGAACTTGCGAGCCTCGGTTTCGACAATGCCGAATTGACCATCAAACCTGTGAAGTAAGCAGGAAGACCAAGCTGTCAGTAAAGAGGTCGCTCCCAAAGGTGCGGCCTTAATTGATTAGCCAGATTCATTTTTCTATCTATTGCCATTAAGTGCCTTTAGGAAACGTGCAGGGGTGCCGCCGTAAAGACTGTCAGGTGGCACGTCGTGTTTAACCACCGCATTGGCGGCGATGACGCTGCGCGCCCCGATAGTGACCCCTTGACAGATCACCACATTACCGCCAATCCACACATCGTCTTCTACCACAATGGGTTGGCACCATGTCTCCCATGCGCGGCGGCTTTGATAGTCGAGGGAGTGGGTAGGGGTGTAGAACTGCGTATTGGGGCCAATCAGCACATGGTTGCCAATCGTGATCGGTGCACCATCCAGCATAGTGACATTCATGTTGATTAAGGTGTTGCTGCCAACCTCAATGGTCTCGCCAAACTCACAATGGAACGGAGGTTGAATGACCGAACCTTCGCCGATGGTACGTAATAACGTGGTAAGCAGTTGCTTTCTTGTCGTCGTATCTAGGCTTTGATTGAATGCTAATAAGGTTCGTGTGGCATGGTCTCGCCTGATATCAATGGATCCATCGCTGTCATCAAACACAAGTCCTTGGCACATCTTTTCCCATTCGGTCATTATTTATCTCCTTATCAACCCCAAAACGACGGATGTTGCAGTTCTAGGTGACGTAAAAAAGCGCCACCTGGGGTAGCGCTTGATAATATTATCGTTACTTAGTTACTTAGTTACTTAGTTACTTAGTTACTTAGTTGCTATTGAAAGTAAACACGAACATCGGTTTGGCTCCGGCTGCCGTCGCCAGCGAGTAGCAAGTACAAATGTTGCTGGTTGCGTAAGTCGATCTCAATGTATTGATTGCTGCCGGGTCTTTCAGAGGCTGCCTGATTTTGCGCTTGCGTTGGCCAATACTCTTCAGCCGCAAACACGTTCAAATCACCTGTATCACCGTCTGCCATGACCCACACTTGCGCTTTGGTTGCGCCTTCAGGCACGTCGGCATACAGGTAACGGCGTTGATAGACGCTGATGCTATTGGGACTTGCGACCTTAAGCTGAGCCGGGCGCAAGTCATCGGTGCCAGCCGGTGTTTCAGGCTGTGGCTCTGGCGTTGGCTCGGGATCGACTTGGCCTTCCGCATTTACCGCGACAGTGACATCGGTAAAGTCTCCGCGTCCGGTGACACTTAAGGTATACCGGCCTGGCTCCACATCGTTCAGGGTCACGGTTTCATTACTGGTTTGGTTCCACTCGGTGGTGTCAAAGTCATAATAGTGCGCCTGGCGGTCTTTAGCGACGTAGAGATCAGCATTGCCTTGGCCCGCGATGCTAAAGGTAAGCGCAGTGGCGGCACGGTTCAGGTCGATCTGATAGAGATGTTCACTGTATGCCTGCCCGCTAATGGTGACGGTTTGTCCCAGGGACAGGGTTGTAACGTCTGGGTGCTCAGGTTCAGGATCTGGATCTGGACGAGGAGGCTCGCCGCCCTCTGAACTATCCAGCGTCGTCAGCCATTGCGAAAATGCGGGGCCATATTGTTCACCATACTCTTTGGCTAAGCTTGCCCATTGTTCAAATTGTCCAGTTCGCCCGGCTGCGAGCAACGCATCTACCGCTTCTGGGTGCTTTTCAAATAAGAAGCGTACGGCCAAATACCCCCAACGATACACACGATTAACATCATGTTGGTAGGTGGTAGCAAACACGTCACTGAGTGAATAACCGCCTTCTTTGCCCAAGTGAATTGCTTCGGCATAGTCATCGCCATGAGCCATGTATTCAGCAAAGCCTTCCAGCCACCACACGGTATGACCATGACGCAGCACGTCGTTGAAGTCGCCGTACATGTTAAAACGGCCATCAAGATAATGAACGTACTCGTGTTCGAGGTTCCAAATGGAGAGCGACTTACCCTCGTCATTGCGGTAGGCAATAAAGCGAGCTTGGTTGTCAGGGCTTGCTGGGTCGCCCTCTAAGTACTGGCCGCCGTTATCGGTCGAGTTACCAAACAAGAACGATGAATAGGTTTTGTAGTCCGACGGGTTATCAAATACCACCACTTCAACACTGTCGTTTAGATCATCAGCCACCGCTTGATAACCGGAGCGAACGGTTTGATGAAATGCGTTTTCTTTTTGATGCAGGCTTTCACAGGCTTGTTGAGACTGCGCTTGTGTCATGCTTTGTGAGCGGATCACGGCAGGACCATCACATTGATAACGATAGGGAACGATTTTGGTGGCTAACGTCGATTTGGCATCGATGAGGCCTAACTCCTTCATTTTATCTGGGGCAAACGCATCGACCATTTCAACCAGTCCGACCCAAACGGCATCGTTGGCGCCACCCAGAGGAAAACGAGGCAGAAGATCACGGTAGTGGGTCAGAACCCGTGCACGGATACTTGGCTGAGGTGCCATGAGTAATCGGCCCATCTCGCGGACCGTATTCGACACCAATAAAGCACCGTTTTCAGTTTGTGATAACTGAGGATTATCAATGACAAACTGGTAGAGACGATCGATCAAAGACAAGTCAGCTGCAAGCACATCGTAGAAGGCTTGACGCGATTGATGACCTGCCATGGCGACAAATAGATTGTTCAGCGCGTTGACATAGCCACGCTCTTGTAAGCGCGCTTGATTCAGGTTTTCCAGCAGTCGCAGTTGTTGGTTAAAGGTTTGTGGTAATTGCTTAATGCTATCGGCCATCAACGTCAGGCCATGTAATGCATCGGTTTGCGCACGGCCATCTTCGGTTGCAAAAGGGGATTGTAGAAACTGGACGATGGTATGCGCCAATGCTTTATCAAGCTTATCAGAATAATCAGCTTGGTCTGTGTCACCATAAAAGCGGACGTAATAAGCTGCGCGAATATATTCAGTGAGGTTGGCGATTTGGCGTGCTTGCGTTGCTTGACCTTGATATTGCGTGACGGTTTGCTCTAGTCGCTGAGCGACTTTGCGGACAAAGGCTTCTTGGTAAACGGAATCATAACGGCTTGATTGGGTATCGTACCAGCTTGTAAAGCAGCTGCGATCTGCATTCGCAATCACTTGGATAGGGCTAGCACTGGCTGCTAAATCGGCGACCTCGCATGACTCGCTAGCCCATGCACTGGTGCTACTTAGCGCGGCAAGCGCGATAAGTGCCGAAAGAGGCTTGGGACGGGAAGGAAATTCATAAGACATTTCAAGCTCCTAGTTTAATTTGGGCGGAGCTTTTATAACGATTTTCTCGATATTTTTGGCGAATTAAGCCCAAATATTAGGGCTTAGTTCCACTTTGTTTGTCTTATCAGCTACTTGTTCATCATTACGTTTCTTTTTCACGCAGGTGCAACTTGGCAATACGTTTGGTCACGGTATAGACGCGCTTCAGCGATTCGGTCCACTCCATTTCAATACTAAACAGTTGAAGACGATTGGGGTTATGCTCGACCAAACGCTCTGCTTGATGAGCCAGTACTTTATCCAATAGCGCGTTAAGGGTACGTTTGGTGTTTAGTACCCGCTTAGCCCGTTGCGTATCCCCACGTCGAATCGCATTCACGCTATCAAGTAACGCATGCGTCACCTTATCTTGGATTTCATCAAGCGTAGATTGCATTTCAGGGCTGATGCTAATCTCCGCATGAAGTGATTTATCCATGATGGGAACTAAGGTGTCTTCAATCAGATCAGCAATGCTTTCGAGTTGGTCGGTCACACTGATCAGCATGATTTGACGATCACTTTGTACCTGTGAAAGTGGCTCTTTACGCAGTCGTCCTAAGTAAAACAAAATATGCCCATGTAGAATATCTACTTGTTGCTCTAGAGTCTCTATTTTCCCCAGCGCCTCCACGGCAGCGCTTTGTTCTTGCTGCGTGGCCAGTTTTGAGGTTAGAGGCGGTAGGGCATTCATCATGTTACAAACTCTACGCCCAACGCGACCTATCTCAAGCTGTGCCTGGTCCATGGCAATGTCTGGCGTCATCAATAGTTCTTTCGACAAGTATTTCGGTGCGACAATCGGCCGTTCGCTGATCGTTGGTTTAGGCGTTTTTGGTATGATTTTTTTCGCCAGCCAAACAAATCCTCCCACGAATGGCAGCATAATAAGCGTATTCACGACGTTAAATAACGTATTCGCATTCGCGATTTGGCGCGGGAGCTCAGCTCCTAATCGTTCAACGCCGGTTAAATCAGGGTGAATCGGCGAAAGCGCGACACTCCAATCACTGAGCGTGCTGATCATTGGCAACCAAATGAATACGCCAATAATGTTAAAGAGAATATGAACACTGGCGGTTTGCTTGGCTTCGCGAGATTTGCCGATGGCGGCCAATAATGCGGTGACGCACGTCCCGACGTTAGCCCCCATGGCAAGTGCGATCCCACTTTCCAACGAAATAAAGCCTTGTCCCGCTAATACGATCACAATCCCGGTGGTGGCCGACGAGGATTGTACTAATGCAGTAAACAAGGCTGCAAGCAAGATAGCGAGGAAGGGGTTTCGCATTTGGGCCATGGCATCAATAAATGGCTGATAGCCGCGCAGGGGTGACATCGCCTCACTCATCATATTCATGCCCGTAAAGATAAGACCTAAGCCAAACAGCATCTTGCCGTATTGCTTGGTTTTATCGGCCTTGGCGGTAAATTGAATAAAAAAGCCAATAGCGACCATCAGATACGCGGCTTGGGTGATTTTAAAGGCCACAATCTGGGCCGTTACCGTGGTGCCAATATTGGCCCCCATGATCACGCCTGTTGCTTGTGTCAGCGACATCAAACCTGCAGAAATAAAGCCAATTAATAGCACTGTGGTGACAGAGGAAGACTGGATGGTTGCGGTCACACCGGCTCCTGTGAATACACCAGCCACCCGGTTAGTCGTTAGTCGCGCTAACAAGGATTTGAGCCGACTCCCTGCGGCATTTTTAAGCGCATTGGACATCTTATCCATGCCGTATAAAAACAGAGCAAGACCTCCGAGCAGCCCCATGAGCATGGTCGGGTAATGAATCGACGATGTGTTGGCCTCAGCGGCCCAGACAGCGGTAGGGATGAGGAGAAGGAGCAGCGCGAGGTGATGCCAGCGTCCGATTGTGGGAAATACCTTTTTTTGCATCCAATCCATCCATAACTTAATTGTTACCAATAATCATTAACATAGATGTAATAAATCAGTAATGCGAGAGATAGGTACCATTATCGGCGAGAATCGCGCGGGGATCACAATACGTCATCGCTTCACTGGCAAGGGATAGGGCGCATGATCAGTAACAGACAAATGAAGCGGCTGGCATGATGCCAGCCGCCATGGAAACTAGCCTTGGCAACGACCTTGGTAGCGCCAAACCCATTGGTTGGACATAGGATCAATGCCCCAATTGTTTTGTGAGGCTTGGAAAAAGTGTCCTTGATACTGAACCTGTACGCCGGCCGAGTAATAATTGTATTGACTCCAGCTAGGCATATTGGCGCAGCGATTTTTTTCTACACCGCGGTCATCAACCCGGGCTAAGACATTCGTGGTGTAGTTACCATTACTGGTTACCGTGACATAAATGTCTTGGCCTTGAACTTGGCTAAAGCCACAATACTCATCGTTGCCCGAATTGGTTGAACGACAGTCATGATCATTCGCGCTTGCCGGGCGACCGACAGCGGCATATAAATCGACATCGCCTTGGCCGCGATAGGTTTGTAGCCAAACCGTACCGCGTGGTGCGGATTGAACCACAAACTGCTGTGTGCTTCCCGCTGTACCTTGAATTTGCACGGGCTGCTCTAAGGTGAGCGGTCTTAGCTGCGGCTCGGGTTGTGGTTCAGGCTCTGGTGTCGGTGTGCCACCGCCACCTTGGCAGTTTTGCATCTCGATACCGACTTCTGCAAAGGCCTGACTCACTGCCCCCGCAGGGTAGTTAAGGTCTTTAGCTGCTTCGCAAACCCCATTCGCGCCTTGTTGGAAGCTCGCGTTAGGACGCCAGTAAAGTTGGTTAGCGGTGGCAAATGCGCGGAAGGCCTTTTTGATATTCCACTGTTCGCTGGTGGCCAAATGATAAAAGGCTTTGTTATAAATCCCCGAGCTTAAGTGGACATCAATGCCTTGATAGTAACGATCAACGTGACCAATAGAGCGACCGTCTTTACTGGGGTTAATGAAATAACGCATGGCTTCGCTATGCTTCATCACATCTTCACCCATTTTCCAGTTAAAGTCGCCGAATACATACTGGCCTAGCGCTGCGGCAGCGATATCTGAAAAGGCTTCATTCATGCCACCAGACATTCCGCGATACTCTAAGCCAGAGTTTTGCTCGGTAAAACCATGACTGACTTCGTGTGCAATCACATCCCAAGTGGTAAGCGGGTACATGCTGCGATTTCCGTCACCAAATGTCATCTGGCGACCATCCCAAAACGCATTACCGTAGCCTTGACCATAGTGAACACGCATTGTGAGCTGCTGGCGAATAGGGCGAACACCTAACCAATCTTGATACATGTTGAAAACTTGCTGACCAAAGTACTGCGCATCATTCATCGGGGCATAGGCGCCGTTGACTTGGCGATAGGTATTTTGAGGGCAATTAAATTGATGAACTTGTCCGCCCCATTCACGGTTGTTCATATTAATGGTTTTCACGTCGGGGCTGTCCATTTGGCAGCGACTATTCACCTGGAATCCACCGAGCTGCGTGTTCGGACCAAAGTTAAACCGACCACTTTTTTGGTTCCCTCCTGGGCCACTCGCTTCTAGGTGAGCGATGCCTTCCCAGCTATCTAAAACAGTGCCGGATTTCGCATCGATAATTTTAATCGGGCGTGACGGATGGCCATTATCGCTGGCTAAATAGTCGACTTTATACACCAGGCGCGCAGTTTGCTGCTCATCAAGCCAAATCAACAACTGTGTGTTCGCATCTGGTTGCTTAAATTGCCGCGCATTTGGGGTAGATTCGCCCTGTGCAATGGCAATAGCCTGTTGCTGATTCAACATCGGCAGCGTGCTGCCAATATCAGACTCAATACCGGTGACGACCTCGCCTTTTACATCCGGCGCAAAATTGCGCGCCGATGTGTTCTCAACCACCGAGTAACCATAAACAGGAATACCGTAATGAAGTTGTTGTTTGCGAACCAGAGATTGGCCACCAATGTTAAGGCGAGATTGCTCTTGGTAACTTAATGGAGAGCCATTCACCATGGCACTGCGAGATTGCTCAGGTGCGAGTGCTTCGCTCAAATCAATACTGGTCGCATCGACAATATTGGCGGCATAAGCGGGCAACGCAAGTGGAATAAATAAGGCAAGTAACGTTTTACGCATAATATCCTCGTTAGATAGGAAAGATCCTGGTTACTATCCACAGCCATTGCTAGAGTAAAATGTGATTGGGGTCATAGTGTCGATCCGGTTCAAAATCTGTCTAGAAAAATGGTACCTGGCTTCCATTTTTCTGTCGTTTTTGCAGCGACGCTAGATAACGTAATGAAAACAAAGGAGTGATGCTGTGTATCGCCGAGGATGGCTGGCTTTGATGTTGATAGGATGTTTATGGACCGTTCCGGCCGAGGCGAGCGATCAGGCGTGGCAATCGCCTGCTTATATCCTTGACGCTTTTTACCGAATAGCAATAAAAAGCGAATATATTGAAGGGGAGCAGGGCATCCGAAAGTGGCAAGCGCCGATTCGGTATCATATTGCCCATCCAATCAATAACAGTGAGCTACATGATAATTTAGTGGCGTACCATCTTAGTCATTTGCAATCAATCACTGGGGTAGCCTTTACCCCAACCGAAAGGCCTGAACGCGCCAATCTATCGATCGTATTTACTAATCATGCCCGTTTTTTAGACGATGCACGCAAACAGTTTGCGACGGACGATGTCTCGCCATTAGAGAACGCGATATGTGCTGCCAACATTAAAGTGGATAGACACGGGGTAATTCAGTATGCGGCGGTGGTGATCCCCGTCGATCTCGCCCGATCAAAAGGTAAGCTGGTGGCGTGCGTGGTGGAAGAGTTGACGCAAGTCATGGGGTTACCCAATGACGATAACCGAGTCTATCCGTCTATTTTTAACGATCAGAGCTCGCAGCAGTTACTGACTGGACTCGATAGCCTACTGTTGCAGCTGTTATATCTCGATGCCGTAAAACCAGGGCAAAACTGGGAAACCACCCAGGCAATTATTCGGCCCGTGATCACAAAGTGGGCGCAAGATGGCACCATTAATAACGCCCATCGAGCAGTAAAAACCGGAAAACTCTATCCGTTACTCGGATGGTAGCCTGGCCGAAGATGCCAACGTGTTGATGATTGGTCTGCCCGATAACAAAAATTGTTGAAAGTGATTTAGACATTTCGCCAACTTAGACGACACTTAAAGGGTGGACTAATAATGTCATAACGATTTGGGGAGGCGACATGGAGTCGATTACAGTCAAAGATTATATGAACAAACGACCGGTTACATTCTCGCAGGACATGCCGTTGTCTAGTGCGCTCGAAAAGTTACTTCGTAGCCAGCAAACGGGAGGACCAGTCATTGATGCTAATAAGCGTTTGGTGGGCTTTATATCCGAGCAAGATATGTTGCAGCAGTTGTTACGAGACAGCTACCACTGTCAAGACTCACACACCGTCTCAGATTGCATGACGCCCAACGCGTTAGCGGTGGAATCAGAAGACAGTATCATTAAACTGGCCGAAATGATGGCACCGACCAAACCTAAACTGTATCCGGTCGTCGATGAAGGTAAATTAGTTGGGATCATCACGCGTCGTGACATCCTGCGCGCCATTGGGATGCAGATGGGCGAATGTTTAACCCACCCTGTGTGACCACAGTACGATACGCACGCACCCTACTGAGCCGTCAGTAGGGTGGTTGGATTGAGCACCCTCTCTCGTTTTTCGTCTATTTTTTAATCAGCATACTCTGCTGTTATCCTGCCTTTTAATATTGATATTTCAATAACTAAAGCGATGATCGTGATAGATCGTGCGATTTTTGATGCCAGATTTAAGGTTTTCTGCTATTGTGCTGCCCATTGGCAAGCTGGTGGCCTGCCGTGCGGATACAGAGGTTAGCCCCTGTCATGCAGTGAATACGATAAGCAGGATGCGGGAATATCGTGGGTGTGGAGGCCAGCATTGACTTTACGACAATATCAAATGAGGTAGAAAAAAAGGTTAAATTGGACGATCAGGGAGGACGAGGTGAGAGAAACAAAGAGGTTATATGTATCAACTCAATTCAATTGGTGCACTAGAATCATTCTTGATTGCTATTGGTGTACTTTTTCTAGGCCATTTCGTTAATTCAAAAATTCCCGCATTACGTAAGTTTAATATTCCCGAACCTATTGTTGGGGGGTTAATCATTGCTTGTGTGATTTCAGTTTTACATTATAACGGTATAAACTTTAAATTTGATCTACCGTTAAAAAACACCTTTATGCTAATGTTTTTTGCCACCGTTGGCTTGGCAGCCAATTATAAACAGTTAGTCAAAGGTGGGCTAAAGGTTTTCTGGTTTTTAGCGATCGCGTCTGTCTATATTATCATTCAAAATGCGATTGGCGTTAGTTTTGCCTCGCTGCTAGGCCTTGATCCGTTAATGGGCTTAGTCGCCGGTTCAATTACGCTATCAGGTGGCCATGGTACTGGCGCAGCCTGGGCACAGATATTAACCGATGAATATGGGATTCAAAGCACGCTTGAGATCGCAATGGCCTCAGCCACACTCGGCCTCGTTATTGGCGGGATTATTGGTAGCCCTGTTGCTCAGCGTTTGATTAATAAACACCAACTCGAATCTGAGTATGGACGTGGGACAACAACGCACGAAAAATATCCTGAATTAGTCACATATAATGAAAATGAAGAAGATAAAGTCACTGCTAAAAAAGTGATTGAAGTCTTGTTTATTTTGTTATTGTGTATTACAGGTGCAAGTCATTTATCTGAATGGGTTAGTCAGTTCAACATTCAGTGGCTCATGATCCCTGACTTTGTTTATGCGTTATTCTTGGGTGTGATCATCACCAATACGTTAGAGCTGTTTAATTTACGCAAGCTTGAATCAGAAACGGTTGATATGGTGGGGACGGTCTCTCTGTCTCTATTCTTGGCGATGGCTTTAATGACGCTGAAGTTATGGAATATTCTCGACTTAGCCGTGCCCTTTCTGATTATTCTGGCGATTCAATCGGTAGTGATTGGGTTGTTTAGCTATTATGTCACCTTTAAGCTAATGGGAAGCGATTATACCAGTGCGGTCATTGCTGGTGGGCACTGTGGTTTTGGCTTGGGGGCGACACCGACGGCAGTCATGAACATGGGCTCGATCGTTAACCGCTTTGGGCCAGCGCCTCAAGCCTTTATGGTCGTTCCTATTGTCGGTGCGTTCTTTATCGACATCGTGAATCTCATTATTCTGCAAGGATATATTTTTGTGATTCAGTAACCCATTGCGGGTACGTCGCGGTAATTAAAATTAACGCCCAGCCATTCAACGGCTGGGTGTTTTTATAGTGATACATCCGTCCTTGACTCTGGAGTGGGCTCCAACCCTTATACTGTCCGTAAATGATAAACACAACGACCAACAAAGGAGTCGATTATGTGTAAACACTGCGGACACCACCATTGTCACCAACCCCATCACCAAACCGTTTCTCAGTCCACAGAGGCGGTGACAAACACATGTCAAGAAACAAGTTGCTGTTCGAGTCATCAAGATGGCGAGGGCAATGCGGGTGACGACGATCCTGACAGGCATCGCTTTTCCTCTTCTGTGACTCATGAATGGGCGGTGACGGGAATGGACTGCCCAAGCTGTGCTGCCAAACTAGAGAAGGCGATTCACGCCACACCGGGTGTTGAAAGTGCGACAGTACTGTTTGCGACTGAAAAGTTACGGGTGTCTCTCTCCCACAATGCACCCGCTGATACGCTTGCGGCGATTCAGTACGCGGCCAAAAAAGTGGGCTTTCCACTGCTGGCATTAAATCAACCCGCTATAGAGCCTTCTGGCTGGCAAAAGTGGCGCGATGATGCACTACTGTTTGGATTGATTGGCAGCATGCTCATCGCCTGGGGCCTGCATTATTGGTCTCCCTCACTATCAGACTGGTTATTTACCGGCGCCACCGTGGTCGGATTAACGCCTATCTTACTCAAAGCGGGCAGGCTGGCACGTCAGGGATCCCCGTTTTCCATTGAAACACTGATGAGTATTGCCGCACTCGGTGCCCTCTACCTAGGAGAAACGACGGAAGCGGCCATGGTGTTGGTACTGTTTCTCATTGGCGAGCGGCTGGAAGGCTATGCCTCGACGCGTGCCCGTGACGGTATTCAATCATTAATGGCGTTAGTGCCAGAAACCGTGACGCGAGTGGGCAAAAACGGTGAACGTGAAGCCGTTGCGGCGAGCACATTAACGCCCGGTGATGTGATTGAGATTAGCGCCGGTGAGCGTTTGCCGGCGGATGGCAAGTTGATGGAAATGGTGGCGAGTTTTGATCAAAGCGCCCTGACGGGAGAGTCGATTCCGGTCGATATTGAAGCAGGCGACACCGTGATGGCAGGCAGTTTAGCCACCGATAAAACGGTGACACTGACGGTGACCTCTGCCCAAGGTGAAAACGCCATTGACCGAATCCTGCATTTGATTGAGCAAGCCGAGTCAAAAAAAGCACCGATTGAACGCTTTATCGATAGATTCAGTCGTTGGTATACCCCGACGATGATTGGCGTAGCCGTGTTAGTGGTTGTCGTTCCCCCCCTCTTTTTTGCTGCCAGTTGGCAAGAGTGGTTATACCGTGGCCTAGCACTATTATTGATTGCATGCCCCTGTGCGCTAGTGATTTCCACACCAGCGGCTATCACCTCGGGCTTGGCCACGGCAGCACGTCGAGGCGCGTTAATTAAAGGGGGAGCGGCGCTAGAAAGCTTGGCAAGTATCAACGCAGTATCCTTTGATAAAACGGGCACACTGACAGAAGGTAAGCCCATGGTCACGGATGTTTGCGTGTGGCAAGGCGATGAAACCACGCTGTTGCAACTGGCGACAGCGATCGAACGCGGTAGTCATCATCCATTGGCTAAATCACTCGTGCTCTACAGCACGGAACGCGGTCTTTCTATCCCCGATGCGACAGGGCTTCAAGCCAATGCAGGCCGAGGCGTAGAAGGGACAGTCGACGGCCAGCTTGTTCGGATGGTTGCGCTCGACAAACTCTCGGACGCCACGCTCGAGCATGCGCAGTATCAACAGGCCAGTCAGATCGCGGCACGCGGAGTCACCGTTGCGGTAGTGATGGTCGATGAGCGCCCTTATGGCATGATTGGCTGGCGCGATAAATTGCGCGAGGACGCACGTGAGGCGATTGAGCAGATCCGCGCGATGGGGATCCATCCTGTGATGCTGACAGGGGATAACCCGACAGCCGCTGCTGAAATTGCCGACGAGTTAGGGGTTGATTATCGTGCTGGACTATTACCTGAAGACAAGGTTGCGGCGGTTGAAGCGTTCGCGAGTCAGTATCGGATCGCCATGATTGGCGATGGCATTAATGACGCTCCTGCAATGAAAGCCGCTCAGTTGGGGGTCGCGATGGGCAGTGGGACGGATGTTGCGCTTGAAACTGCCGAGGCAGCATTGAGCCATAATCGTTTAATTGAGCTGCCTCGCGTTCTTCAGCTCGCGCGCGCGACGCAAGCCAATGTGCGGCAAAACATCACGATTGCGCTAGGACTAAAAGGGGTGTTTTTGGTCACCAGTGTGTTAGGGATCACCGGTTTATGGGTGGCTGTACTGGCAGACAGTGGGGCGACAGCGTTGGTGACACTGAATGCATTACGCCTGTTGCGTGATTAGGACCAAAAATGAGGACACCCTATGTCTGCTTTTACCTTTATAAAGTGATGTCGATCTCTAAATCCTGAAATCTGTAAGAGATGATAGTGCAATATGTCGATTATGGTCACATAAAAAGGAGCAGATTTGGGTATCCTAAACACATAATCAATAACGAGTTCAGGCCTACCTCGGTAGGCCTTACATTATTTTAAATGCTGATGATAGCATCCAGCGAGGAGACTGATTATGTCTGATACCCCTGTATTCCACCTTGGCGTCACAAAAGCCGATCTACAAGGCGCAACCACTGCCATCATTCCTGGTGATCCTGCTCGCGTTGAAAAAATCGCGAACTTGATGGAAAACCCAACGTTTCTCGCCTCACAGCGTGAATATACCTTGTACCTCGGTTGGCTAGATGGCAAATCCGTGGTGGTTTGCTCAACCGGCATTGGTGGACCGTCAACGTCTATTGCGGTAGAAGAATTGGCGCAATTAGGCGTGAATACCTTCTTGCGTGTTGGTACTACAGGCGCTATCCAGCCTGACATTAACGTCGGTGATATGATCGTGACCACCGGCTCTGTACGTCTTGACGGTGCCAGTACTCACTTTGCACCGATGGAATTCCCAGCGGTGCCTGACTTTGATGTTGCGACCGCGATGAAAGCCGCCGTTGATGAAGATGGTGCTACCGTACATACAGGGGTGACCGCATCAAGTGATACCTTCTACCCTGGCCAAGAGCGTTATGACACCTTTAGCGGTCGCGTTGTGCGTCGTTTCCAAGGCTCAATGCAAGAATGGCAAGAGATGGGTGTGTTGAACTTTGAGATGGAATCGGCCACTTTGCTGACCATGTGTGCCAGCTCAGGCTTACGTGCTGGTTGTGTCGCGGGTGTGATTATCAACCGTACGCAAAAAGAAATCCCAGATCACGCGACCTTAAAAGAAACGGAAGCACGTTCGATCAAAGTGGTGGTGGAAGCGGCCCGTAAGCTACTATAAGCTAGCGCGATATCAGCTAGCGCGATATCGTTATCCTTGAACGCGGTGCCCTGATGAGCACCGCGTTTTTTATTGCCGACAAGGTTGTCGAACGTGTCGTATCGCCTTGCGTAAGCGATTAACTTGTTCTTACTTCGATAGTACCGCCAGCGGCAATAAACCAATCGTAAAGATGGGTGCGTAAGTTGGCCAGCTGGTCAGGGCCGATCAAAGCTAAACCCAGATCTGTACCCCGTGTAATATCGTGATGACGTAATGGTCTAAAGCTGACCAGCATCGCACGTGCTTGCAAGCCACCCAGTAAATCGCGCAAAGACTCTAATTTATACAGGGTGTCATCACCGTCGCTAGACATGCCTTTTGTCTTGCACTCAATGATATGAAGCTTATTGTTAACCACCATGGCGACATCTAACTCATTGCGGACTTCTCGCTCGCCAATTTGGCGATAAACCTGCATAGAAAGCGCACTGTCTTGAATGGTCGGTAACTCTTTTTGGATAGAAGTGACCGTGTGGTGCACGTAGCTTTCCAGCCATTCTCCGTTGGCAAAACGTCGGGCTTCCTCACAGCTAAAAGTGAGCACACCATTTTCGTAGCGCGCTAATCCCGCATCCGATAAATCGTCGAGCAGCATCCCAAGTTCGCGATAGCCTTGCTGTTTTTCACTCAATGCAACATCCAGGCACTGTTCTTTTCGGCAAGTGGTCGCTAAGTAATTTAAAGTGGCTAAGCCTGGGCCTAATTCATACGCATTGCTCGCCCATTTTTCTCCTAACCGATAAATATCATTGGTGAGGCAGCCGGTTTCCTCTTCATCGTGATCTGCGCAACGGGCACCAAAAATCGTCATGTACTCGGTCAAACTAATATGATCTTCAACCTGTTGCTGTGGAAGACCGTCGGGATAGAGCCAGCACAATTCGTCGCTGTAGGGCTCAATCACATAACAGGGCCATTGATAGGTTCTAAACACTTCGTAAGCAGACAATAATTGGTGGCGTAGGCCACAGCTCGCATTAAAAAGAATGTCTTCAGAAGATTGGGTGAGCTGTTCGGCAAGACGCTTTACTTGGCTTTTGACTTCTCGGATATTGATATCATCCGAGATTTCAAAAAACTCCGTTTCAATGCCTTTCGGGGCTAACACACGAGTGAGTCGCTCAAACTCGAGATCTTGTTCAAGCGTACCAATCAATACCAACTTACTGACAGGCAATTGTTGATGTAAAACCGGGGTAACGAGTCGGACTGGATCCGAATCAATGATTCCTACATGAATAGCCATAAATGCTCCAGGCGGGCTATGCGGCGACAACAAGCCGCTAAATGATAAGTATAGTTGCCAGACTCAACAGATGACATGGATCTAATATCCGTCTTCAACGTCAGGCTTTCAACCGTAGATCGCGTAAATAAGTGTAATTTGACAGAGTGCTGACCTTGAGGCGTCAGTGTCAGTGTTTTAACCGCAAGCCCAGCCAACGACGGCTCGATAGCTGGGCACGTGCGTGTGAGGAGACGCTAAGTCCGGCTTTGTTTGAGTGCTTGCTGACGCAATGTCGCAGTGAGCATATTTAACTCAGGGATCATACGCTGAATTAATGTTAACTGTTGCAGCACCATGCTTAACGGTGTGTTATCGACCCTATCATGAGCGGCGACGTTAGGCTCTGGGGTGTCGTGATACACAACGTCTGGGTGAGTGTCTGCCAGGTCGCCGGAGAGGGTTTTATCACCGGTTGATGCCACTTGAGTGGGTTGCTCGGTCGGCAGCTCGCGCCGGAGTCGTTCGGTTAACGCATTGAGTGATTGGTGAATGTCACGATGCAGCTGCGCCACTTTCTGATGATTAACCTCATCGTCCATGCGACGGCGGTGAGCGCCAAGCGCAGAAATATAGCTCAACATCGCATTGTTCAAACACAAAAACCGGAACGTCTCTTCAATGTTGGTGCGATAGCGTCCGGGCTCGACCAACATGTTACTGATGGCGGTGGTGAGCTCGGCATCGGCATTGTGTGCATGGCGACGTGCGATTCGGTAGGCGAGATTATCGCGTTTACCGACACGATATTGTGCGATCACATGGGCAAGGTAATCACGATTGGCTTGTAACGCCTCGGTCATGATCCCACGCAACCGGTGCGCTTGCCAATCGGGGAGCACGTAACGAACGGCGGCGACAGCAATCAGGCAGCCGATCACGGTATCTCCCAGCCGTGGCAAGATAACCGCAAAGCCCTGACCAAATTGGCTAAAGCACATGAGTACCAGCAGGGTGATAAACAGGGTCGCGAGCGTATACTGCACGGTACGAAAAGCGAAAAAGAGTACCCCCGTGATCACCATTAACGCTAACTGGCTGCTCGGATCGGGGAACAAATACAAAGCGGGCACACCTAATAGCAACCCACCCACGGTCCCTAGGATCCGTTCTTTGAGTTTGTTTCGCGTCGCCGAGTAGTTCGTCTGACAAACGAATTGAATCGTCATTAAGATCCAAAACCCATGTTCAAGCGATAGCCCTTGAATCACCCCATAGCCGGCGAGTAGTGACAAAGAGAGGCGCACCGCATGGCGAAAACGTAGCGATTTGAGTGTCATCTGACGACGGATCCGATACACCATTTCGCCCAGAGAGCGCGCATCGGGGTCGGCCAGTTCGCTTTCTTGTGTGCCATCATTGGCAGCTAAATTACTAAGGCTCGCCAACTGCTCCTCAACGGTCTCTAGGTTTTTATAGAGAAAATCGAGCTGATGAAGTAAGGCCATGCGTGAGGCATCTTGGGTTTGTTCAGCCAATAAATATTGCATCGATTGCTGGATGGCCAGTAACGCTTGCTGACCCGCTTTTGGGTGCTGGTAGCGCGCCCCGATCGATAACGCTTGTGCAACATTACGACAGGCGCTGGCCTGGGCATTGAGCAAGGCCTCAAAGCGAAACAAGATATCAGAATGGAAAAACTGCGCGGCAAGATCTTGATAACGATAGTGCGAAGAGCTGACACGTTCATGGATATCTTGGGCAATAAAATAGGTTTGCAGCAACGCTTGATGCCGTTTAGTCAATCGCCCTCGTCGTGCACGGGCCAGCAAAGATGCCTTGGCTTGGTTTAGTGCGGCGACGACTTGGGCATTTCGGTTCGCGGCGGCGATGCGGGTCGGCTGGGGGACCAATTCTGTCACAGGGTGAAATAGGTTCGATTTGGTTTCCATATAGGTCGCGGTTTGGCGAAATACCGCCGCGAGCCGATGCTGTACCGGACGATGAGGCCAGATGACAATCCATATCAGCGACAAAAGGCCATACCAGACTGCCCCTGATAGCAGCATCATGGGTTGTAACCACATATCACTGCCTTGCTCCATGCCTAGCATGGTATAGACCGCCAATAGTAACGACGCAAACGCAATGGTGCCATAGCGTTCACCAATGGCCCCTAACATGATAAAACCAAAACTCGACACGGTGAGGCCGATAGCAAATAACCATGGCGTGTCATATAAGAGCTCGACGGAAAACGCCGCCACAGTAAAACAGACCAAGGTGACACCAAGTGCGCGTACTCGGCCCCAAAAATGATCGTCCACTTCTGCCAGTGCCGAGGCGATGACGCCAAGGACGAGCGGGGTGACAATATCGGTACGTCCAGCATAACTGGCATACAAGGCAACGCCCATCAGCGCAATCAGCACACGAAGGCTGTCATTAATCCGGTGATTGGCCCAATACTCACGCAACGTGAGTGGCACGGTGGGAAAACGTGGCAGAGAAAAAGACATAAATAAACGTTATCGGCCAACAATGCTGGCAAGATACCAGAAACGGCCCGAGAAACTAACCCTGAATGCGTCTTTAAGCACCGCTTTTATCGTTTGGTTGCGGTAGGTCAATTCCTTAAGAGAATCGACGCTGAGAACAAGCTTTGTGGGCGAGTGAATTGATTTCTAGGGTGGTGAGCAGTAGCATGCCAAGCATCTTTTAAAGGCCGCGCCTATCCCTCATTGGCTGACTAACGTATTGATATGAAACTCTCTGCAAATCGCTGGGCACAATGGCTTGTTTATGGCGATCATTATAGTTTACAGCTAGAAAATGATGGCTTACTGCTCGAATCTCGCCACCATCGTCAATATATTCCCTTTTCTGCCTGGGATGGACAGCTCACTATTTCGCGTGGGTTACTCTGGGGAACCATCTCGTTGACTGGCTTCACAGAGCAAGGAGATGCTTATCCATTTGATGTGTTTGGCCTGCCTTGGCGACGTGCTAAACAGGCCGGTAAAGCCATTCACGCGCGTTATCAAGCCTATGTCGCACGCTATCAAAAACAGTTAGCACTCATTCGACCGAGCTTGCTGGCTGACTATGAGGCGCTGGTGAACGAACCAGGATACGTTCGCATAGCGCAATTACGCACTGCCCAGCAAACGTTATTGGATACGCTAGAAAGCGAGGGGATCCCAGCCGCTTTCCTTTCCCAGTTAGATGAAGGCGTCGCTACCACGTTGACGCCGGTGTTGCAAGGCGATACCCATTGGCTGAAAACCCGTAACCAGCAATGGCAAGCGGCGATGCTCAACCAGTGGCAAACCTGGTTTGATCAGATTGAATCGTCACCACTGAATCCGGCGCAGCGTGAGGCTGTGCTTACCGATGAATCTCATACCTTGGTGGTGGCGGGGCCCGGTAGCGGCAAAACCAGCGTACTGGTGGCACGGGCTGCCTACTTAATTGAAAGTGGGCAAGCCAAGCCTGAGCAGCTTTTATTGCTTGCCTTTGGCCGTGATGCCGCGACTGAGCTTAAAACTCGGATCAAGACCAAAACCGGCCATGAGGTGAATGTCACCACTTTTCATGGCTTTGCCCGCCAGCAACTTGCTGAGCACCAAGGGCAGGCGCCTATCATTTCCTCGCTGGCCAGTGATGAGACCGCCAAAGCCGCCTGGCTGACTCAAGCACTCGCCGAGCAGTGGCAGCAGCCCAACACACATAAAGCATGGGAAAAACTGCATCAGCAGCGCGCACTGCCGATTGATGATCAGGCCGAGCTCACCGCGTGTGCCCATGAAAGTCGGTTGCACAGCTGGGTTTGGTCGCGTCTCTCCCGGGTGATCCAAGCCAATACCACCAAGCGTGCGCTGACCGATAAACTGGCAAGCTTTGAGGAGCAGATCGGGTTAAAAAACGAACTGGCGGTGATTTGGCCGTTGTATCAAGCCTATAAACAAGCACTAAAAGCGGAGAGCGCCGTTGATTTTGATGGACTGATCGCAAAAGCGACCAAGTTGTTCCAACAGCGAAAATTCGCCACGCCCATCCAGTTTGTGATGGTCGATGAATACCAAGACATTTCGCCGGCACGATTGGCGATGCTCGAGGCCTTGTGTCACGGCAAAACGGACAGTGAAATCTTAACGCCACGCGCCTCGTTATATGCCGTCGGGGATGATTGGCAAGCCATTTATCGTTTTGCCGGTGCCGATGTCAGTTTAACCACGGATTTTGCTCAGCGCTTTGGAGATAGTGAAATTTGCTGGCTGACCACCTGTTATCGCTATCCAGCAGCGTTGGGGGATATTGCGCAGCAGTTTATTTGCCAAAACCCCAAACAGCTCACTAAGCAATTGGATTACGCGCGCGACAAAGCATCGGCGAAAACGCCCAAAGCGATTAAAGTAATCACTGACGATAAGTTAGAAAAGACACTGGCAAGCCTTGCCAAAAAGCACGCCAAAACGACGCAACCCGTGACTGTGATGCTGATTGGTCGCACCCACTCTCGATGCCCTAACGATCTAGAAACTTGGCAGAAAGCTTATCCATCACTGGCGCTTCGTTATACCACCGCGCACGCCAGCAAGGGGCAAGAAGCCCACTATGTGTTTATTCTCGGCATGGATGAGGGAGTGTTTCCGGCCAAGCAACGCTCGCTGTCACTCGATGAGGCCTTATTAGGGAAAAATGAAGAGCCAATTGAACACGCGGAAGAACGGCGATTATTTTATGTCGCCCTGACGCGAGCCCAAAAACAAGTGTGGCTGGTGCACCAAAAAGGTCATGCCTCATCGTTTGTGGAGGAACTGAAAGGAAACCTTTGAGGCGGTCTCCCACACTATTAGCCATAGACGGCGTTAGTTATCGACAGACAGTGTGGGAAAAAAGATCACAAACGCTCGTCTAAGTACGCTTGATAATCAGGAATTTGGATATCGACATCCTGCCCGAATAGCGGCGACGTGATCATAAAGCGGGCGGTTGAGCGGTTGGTGGCAATCGGAATATTCCATACAGAGCCGACGCGCAGTAGCGCTTTAACATCTGGATCGTGTGGGACCGCATTGAGGGGATCCCAGAAGAAAATCATCACATCGATTTTTTGTTCAGAAATCATCGCCCCGAGTTGCTGATCCCCGCCCATTGGGCCGCTCATCAAAGGTGTTATTTTTAGCCCCGTTTCTCTTGCAAGGATGTGGCCCGTGGTGCCGGTGGCATAAAGCGCGTGCTGGCTCAGTATTTCTTTATTTTCTTTTACCCAGTCGCTCAGGGCATCTTTATAGTGATCATGCGCCACTAACGCGACGTGTTTGCGTGCAAGCATGGTGCGAGACGTTTGTTTCATAATCGATTCCATCTAAAACAAGGCGATTAACGCCAAACTGCGAATGAACAGTGTATTGAAGCCTACGCCAATCTTGCATCGAATTATAGCGTACACCTGACAAACGCCGAACATAGGCTGTTAGAGTTATCACATTATCAATAAAAACTCTCCAAGCACATGAAATGAAGTCTGTTTTTACAGCCAGTTGTTAATCAAGCACGCAAAAGTGGCGCGACAGTCCATCGAAGTGACAACAAAAAGGCTACAGTTAACTAACTAGGCAAGGGAAGCGCCTCGTTATACAGGAGAGTTTATGAGCAAGGAGTACGCGTATGTGGGTGACACTGGATTTTGAAGCATCCGGTTTGTCGTTAGTGTCTTACCCGATTGAGGTAGGATACGTATTGCCAAATGGCGATAGTCAAAGTTTTTTAATTGATCCCTCCACCGCCAGTGGCCATTGGCATCACTGGGACCACGAAGCTGAATCGCGTATTCATGGTATCTCGCAAAAGACATTAGCCACAGAAGGCACCAGTGTATTGGCAGTATGCCAGCACCTTAACCAAACGCTCGCACCGTTTGAGCATGTATTGTGCGACAGCCAGTGGGACCTATTTTGGATGGGGCGGCTTTATAAAGCCTGCTATATGCGTCCTTCATTTACGTTAATGGAGGTAAACCAGTGGCTAAAAAAGCACAGTGATCTCGACCGACGTGATTTTAGTCGCGAAATGAAAGCACTGGGACCCGCCCCCCATCGTGCCGTCGAAGATGCATTACAAATTCGTCGTGCCCTTGAGAGCCTGTTAAAATAGTCGCTTTTCAGCGCACGAGTAGGCTATCATGACAGCACCATCAACCCTGAGGTTTGCGCAATTTAACCTGTCTTTGGCAGGGCGCAAGGCTGGCGACATTAAATCGCAGATGCAGGCACCAACGCCGAGTCGGCAAATTAAAAACCTCGCGGCCACCTTACAGCGCGTGCGACCTGATGTGGTGGTGCTGTGTGAATTTGATCACCCAGGCGATGGTGGCGATGATGGTGCACTGGCCGCATTTTGTGAGCGCCACTTAGCTAAATCGCAAGACGGCGACCCCCCGATTGATTATCCGTATCGCTATTTGCCTGCCACCAACACGGGTTTAAAACTCACGGTGCCGGTCAGCGCGCATCCACGTTTAACGGATGCTCAGCAGTGTCATGGCTTTGGCGACTATCATGGTCAGTTTGGCTTTGTGATCATATCGCGTTACCCCATTGAAGACACCGCGATTTGCACTTGGCAACACTTTGCGTGGCATCAGCTGCCTCACCATCAAATTCCGTCTGACTACTACACCGAAGCGGCGAAAAAAAAGCTACATTTAGCTTCGAAAAACCTGGTCTCTGTGCCGATCAGTATCGGCGATCAGCAGATACGCTTGGTAGCGTGTCACCCCACGCCGCCGGTGTTTGATGGGCCTGAAAAGCGTAATTGGCGGCGCAACAGTGATGAAATTCACCAACTAATTGGCCTTTTGGATAACGCGGATTGGCTGGTGGACGACAAGGGCGTTTGTGGCGGGCTTTCTTCCGAGATACCTTTTGTGGTGATCGGCGATTTAAATGCGGACCCGAGCTACGGCGATGGGGATAAACAAGCCATTGGTGCCTTGCTTAACCATCCGCGTGTGCACCCTGATGTCGCCACTGGTGCGCAGGTGCCAAAAAGTGAGGCGGCGCAGTCTCACGCGTTTCGCTTTATCGATGGCAAAGGGCGGGCAATCGCTACCCATAACGGCGGGCTGCGCCTCGATTATGTCTTGCCTTCGCGAGAGCTTACGGTGTTAGCCTCCGGCGTATTTTGGCCTGCCCCTGATGATGCCGACTACCCACTGATTTGTGATAAAAACGGCCAAGAAAACGCGCGAGCTCACTCCGATCATCGTCTTGTCTGGGTCGATGTGGCACTGAGTTAGCGAGGCTGCGAGTCCAGCGCCACGCCTTCACGCTGACACGCGACTTCCGCGAGGCGTTTAGCTTGTTCGTCCGGCTTTAAAAAGCAGCAGGTTGAGCAATAACTGTGATCATCGACGGTAAAGATCCGGCAGCAGCCGCCGCGCAAACGGAAGTTGTGGGTTTGCAGCACAGTTTGGGTGTCATTCGGATCGTAGACGGTGACATCGTGAAAGCCACTGCGCTTGCTATAAAGTGGGGTGCCGCGTTGATGGACGATCGACAGCGCGGCTTCACGCGCGGCCTGCTCACAATCGCGATGCTTCCCTACCATTAAGAAAGCAATACAGATTGAATCCGCGATCACTTTCCAAAGCGGTCCTTCGCGCATACCACTTTGCTCGGCAATCGCATCGACGATGGGCGAAAAGTGATGCAATAAAGCACCATGCAAAATCGCTCGCCAGTCCTGGTGATCTTGCCGTCTCCATCCCTCAAGGGCGCTGAGATAAAAATGCGGCTTGTGATAAACAAGCTCTTGGCCATTGGGTTTAGTGACACGGGTAGGTTCGTATTTCACCTGCCAATTATCCAAGTCCAGTGATGGGATCTGCCCGCCTTGTAGCCAGCTTGCCAGCACCGGCAGCAAAAACTCATAGGCATAGGCGCCGATAAAAAGGGTGCCTTGTGCGCGGTTATCCGCATCGCCATAGGTGGCGTTCACTGCAGAAAAACAATGCGCCAGCCCTTGCGCGGTGGTGAGTTGCTTACGGAGCGAAACGCCTTTCACCGCATCAGGCACCATAGATAAGCCCAGGGCTGGCGGAAAAGAGGGCAGTGTCACTGTGGCGGGTAATGGTAATGCATCAACGGTAGGGTTAGCTGCGCTCATCAACACTCCTTTGAGTTGGCGCCTAAAAAAAAGAATTTACCACGTGATATAACCAATTGTAAGAGTGATTCGTATTTGGTTTAAGAGTATGGCTTGGCGAGAAAAAAAATGTAGCTTGGCGAGAAAAAATGATCGGTGCAGCGGATCCGACTGCACCGATATAAGGGGTATGCGCCTATCCCGGCTGGACCTGATAGCGCCCAGGCTTGTGATTCATCGCCAGCACGAGGTTAGTGGTAATCGCCGCGGCGACAGATAAGGCAATTAGCCATGGTTCAACGACCATCAGTGACAACACCACAATCGAGCAATCCAGCGCCATTTGCACTTTCCCGGCGCGGATGCCAAACCGTTGCTGCAAAAACAGCGCTAAGGTGTTAAACCCGCCCAAACTGCATTGATGCCGAAACATCACCAGCATGCCCATACCAATGAGGCCACCGCCAATCAAAGCGGCATAGACGGGATGAATACTTTGAATGGTGAGCACGTGATGTAAGTGATCAGCACAGAAAGACACAATGCTGACGGCGACCAAGGTACTTAAGGTGAAGCGTTTACCCATTTGGGTGTAAGCGAGCCAATAGAAAGGTAGGTTGATCACGAAGAAAAGCTCACCAAAACTAAAGTCGGTGACACGTTGTAAAAAGAGTGCCAGCCCAGCGGTACCGCCGGTGAGTAGGCCTACTTGGTTGAAAAAGAAGATACCAAGTGACACCAGACTACTCCCAATGAGTAGCGCCAATGCGTTTTCACGCTTGGAATGATTTCTATCCATACTTGCGTTCTATCCCTATAAAAACGACCGCTACACAATACGCTGCTTTTCAATGAGGTCGAGTCAAACATCCGTTTGATAACAAGTGAATAACAAATCAATGCGTACATTATCATTTACGTTGTGGGCGAGATCACGACAAAAATACGGCGCTACAGACCAAAGTCTAATCTACATTGTCTACAATCTTATTCTATTCTGGCTGTATTAAAGTTTTTAGGCGGTATTTATGTCTTTATTGTCGACAAATGACCAGGCTCTCGATCAACACACGCAATCGACTCCGGCTGAGTCACGTGAGCCCACCAAGTCAGCCAGCCTGACCGAGCAGCTTATCGAGGCGATTGTCACCGGTACCTATCCAGCAGGCACCAAGGTATCGGAAGCGGGATTAGCCGCCGCGTTTGGCGTCAGCCGAGGTCCACTGCGCGAGGCGATGATGCGGGTCGAAGCCTTAGGACTGGTAGAGCGGGTGCCTCATGTGGGCGCGAGAGTGGTGACGCTGACACATCGCCAATTAGCCGAGATCTACGCAGTGCGAGAAGCCTTAGAGGGCATGGCGGCAAGACTGGCGTGCGCGCACATCACCGATGCCGAGATCGATCAGTTAAGTGAGGTGCTCGCCACCCACCATGCCTATATCGAGCGGGTGGAGGGGGCGGCCTACTTTCATCAACAAGGCGACTTTGATTTTCATTATTGCATCATCAAAGCCAGCCATAACCAGAAACTGATCAACCTGTTATGTGGTGAGTTATACCACTTGCTGCGTATGTACCGCTTTCAATCGCCCCGGGCGCATTCTCGCCCCCAGCAAGCGCTGCAAGAGCACATGCAAATTTTGGCGGCAATTCGCGAGCGCGATGCCGAGCTGGCGGAAATGCTGATGCGTCGTCACATTCAGCGCAGCCGCCAACTGATTGAACAGCGAATAGCAGATTGAATAGTCACTGACGAATTAAAAATAGTGCGGCGGTGATCCCCGCTAAGCCACGAATTTACAAGGAGAATACGATGAGTGCAGGTGCGCGTTTTCGCCAAGCGGTGAGCAGCAATATTCCGCTGCAAGTCGTCGGCACAATTAACCCCTATTGCGCCATGATGGCAGAGCGGGTGGGGCATCAAGCTATTTATCTATCCGGAGGCGGGATTGCTAACGCCTCTTACGGCTTACCGGATTTGGGGATCACGACTCTCAACGATGTGTTGGAAGATGTTCGCCGGATCACCGCAGCGACCGACGTGCCCTTGCTGGTAGATATTGATACCGGTTTTGGCGGCGCGCTCAATATTGCCCGTACCATTCGTGAAATGGAACGTGCCGGCGCGGGCGCGGTGCATATGGAAGATCAAGTGGCGCAAAAGCGCTGCGGTCATCGTCCCAACAAAGAAATTGTCAGCCAAGCTGAAATGGTCGATCGCATTAAAGCGGCGGTGGATGCGCGCACCGATCCTGAGTTTGTGATCATGGCGCGCACCGATGCGTTGGCGGTGGAAGGCATGGACAGTGCCGTCGCCCGCGCCAGAGCGTACGTAGAAGCGGGCGCGGACATGATTTTCCCCGAAGCCATGCAAACGCTCGAGCAGTACCAAGCCTTTGTCGAGCAAGTAAAGGTGCCGGTATTGGCCAATATCACCGAGTTTGGGCAAACCCCACTGTTTACCAGCCAAGAGCTGGCGAGCGTGGGAGTCAGCATGGTGCTGTATCCGCTCTCTGCGTTTCGCGCCATGAACCAAGCCGCCCTCAATGTGTATCAACACCTACTGGATGATGGCCACCAAAAAAACGTGGTCGACACCATGCAAACCCGTGATGCGCTCTATGACTTCTTGGGGTATCACGCCTACGAACAGCAATTGGATCGCCTATTTGGCAAAGAGTGATCACAGACGCACACCCACGGTGTGAAAACGTCGGTTACACCACTGGAATTATCATCACGTTCACGGATTCATGCAGCGGTTGAATCTGATGGCATCAAAGGAAAGGAGCCAATCATGACAAATGTCGCCGTCGCACCTAACGAGAAACCAACCTCTGGCGCAGGCCTGCGTGGCCAAAGTGCCGGCACCACCGCCTTGTGTACGGTCGGGCAAACCGGCACTGGATTAACCTACCGGGGTTATGACATTACCGATTTAGCCAATCACGCCCAATTTGAGGAGGTGGCGTACCTGCTACTCAAGGGTCAACTTCCCAATCGCCAAGCACTGGCTGACTACACCGAAACCTTGGTTGGCAAGCGGGGATTACCTGACGCCTTAAAAGCGGTGCTGGAACGGATCCCGGCCAATGCGCACCCCATGGATGTGATGCGTACTGGCTGCTCGATGCTGGGTAATTTGGATCAAGAAACCGATTTTAGTGAGCAAACGGATAAAACCGATACGCTGTTGGCGATGTTACCGGCCATTATCTGCTATTGGTATCGCTATTCGCATGATGGCGTGCGGGTCGATACCTATCAGCCAGAGGTGAAAAGCATTGGTGGTTACTTCCTCAAAATGCTGACCGATGAAACCCCGTCGCCACTGCATGAATCTGTGATGCATTGCTCGCTGGTGCTGTATGCCGAGCATGAGTTCAATGCTTCGACCTTTACCGCCCGAGTGTGCGCGTCCACCTTGTCCGATTTGCACTCTTGCATTACTGCGGCCATCGGCAGTTTGCGCGGCCCATTGCATGGCGGTGCCAATGAAGCGGCGATGGCGATGCTAGAACAATGGCGCACACCTGACGAAGCCGAAGCCGGGTTAATGCAAATGCTCGCCAATAAAGACAAGGTGATGGGTTTTGGCCATGCAATTTACCGTGAGTCAGATCCCCGCAATGCCCTTATTAAACATTGGTCGAAACAGCTGGCGCAGAACGTACCAGACGCTTGGCTTTATGATGTGTCTAAGCGGGTTGAGCAAGTGATGAAGCGCGAGAAAGGCTTGTTCCCCAATGCCGATTTCTATCACGCATCGGCCTATCACTTTATGGGCATCCCGACCAAATTGTTTACCCCGATTTTTGTGATGAGCCGAGTAACGGGCTGGGCGGCGCATGTGTTTGAGCAGCGCGCCAATAACCGCATTATTCGTCCAAGTGCCGATTACGACGGCCCTGAACACCAAGATTGGCTACCTATCGATCAGCGCCCCTAATCGGCGCGCATTCACCCGATTGAAATTACAGAAGGAATTGACCATGAGCAACAACGTAGAACTGAACCAGCGCCCCGACCCCGATGCGTTATTGGTGCAAATTGCTGACTATGTCGATAGCACGCCGATTGCCTCAGCAGAAGCCTACAACACCGCGCGTAACTGCCTGATAGATACCCTTGGCTGTGGCTTGCTGGCGTTACGTTTCCCTGAATGCACCAAACACCTGGGTCCACTGGTGCCGGGTACTACAGTGCAACATGGTGCGCGTGTGCCGGGCACCTCTCATGAGCTTGATCCGGTCACTGCCGCGTTTAACATCGGTTGTATTATTCGCTGGCTCGATTTTAACGATACTTGGCTCGCCGCCGAGTGGGGCCATCCGTCCGATAACCTAGGTGGAATTTTGGCCACCGCCGATTATTTAAGCCGTGTGGCCGTGGCCGAAGGCAAACCGCCGCTTACCATGCGCGATGTGCTGACTGCGATGATCAAAGCGCATGAGATCCAAGGCGTACTTGCACTCGAGAATAGCTTTAACCGTGTCGGGCTCGATCACGTTTTACTGGTGCGCGTGG
The DNA here is from genome assembly GCF_001995405.1 of Salinivibrio sp. AR640. Lineage (NCBI taxonomy): Bacteria > Pseudomonadati > Pseudomonadota > Gammaproteobacteria > Vibrionales > Vibrionaceae > Salinivibrio > Salinivibrio sp. AR640. The sequence goes on from NZ_MUFD01000011.1 coordinate 56,639, forward strand.
CGTCGACGGCGGTGGTCACCAAAATGCTGGGCGGTAATCGTGACCAGATCATTGATGCCGTTTCACAAGCGTGGGTCGATGGTTGTGCACTGCGCACCTACCGCCATGCGCCGAACGCCGGTTCACGCAAATCGTGGGCGGCGGGCGATGCCACTTCTCGCGCGGTGCGTTTGGCGATGATCACCATGAAAGGTGAAATGGGAATGCCGTCGGTACTCAGCGCGCCCAAATGGGGCTATTACGATGTGCTGTTTAACGGTAATCCCTTTAGTATCAAACAAGACTTTGCCAGCTACGTGATGGAAAACGTGCTGTTTAAGATTTCCTTCCCTGCTGAGTTTCATGCTCAAACCGCGGTGGAAGCGGCCGTTACCTTGCATGCACAGGTTAAAGACCGGGCTGACGAGATTGAACGTATTGAAATCACCACCCATGAATCGGCCATTCGCATCATTTCTAAAGAAGGGGAGTTGGCCAACCCGGCCGACCGTGACCACTGCCTGCAATATATGGTGGCGGTGCCGCTGTTATACGGCAATCTGGTGGCCGAGCACTATGAAGATGCCTTCCATTACGCCGACCCGCGTATTGACGCGCTACGGCAAAAAATGGTGATCAAAGAAGACCCACGCTATAGCGCGGAATACCTAGAAGCCGACAAGCGCTCGATTGCCAATGCGATCCAAATCTTCTTTACCGATGGTAGCCACACTGAACAAGTCGCGGTGGAATATCCGATTGGTCATCGCCGTCGCCGCGAGGAAGGGATCCCTGTGCTGGAGCAAAAATTCCGCTCCAACTTGGCAACCCGGTTCCCGCAAGCACAGAGCGATAAAATTGCCGCCTTATGTAACGACCAGGCCGCGCTGGAGAAAACCCCGGTGCACGAATTTATGTCGCTGTTTGTGATTAACTAAGCACGTTCTCAACACGTTGCTTGCTAACTCATCGCTCGCTGATAGCGGGCGATAAGGAGCCGCTTATGCAAGAAGCCAGTTATCAACACCACGCGGATTGGGCTAGCCGTGATCCCGAGGGATTTTGGCAGGCACAGGCCAAACAGCTCGATTGGTTTACCTTTCCTCAAACCATGCTTAGCAAAGACGACAATGGCATTGAGCGCTGGTTTGCCGATGGCACTATGAACACCGCGTATATGGCACTCGATGCCCATGTCGAACAAGGCCGGGGCGAGCAAACCGCGCTGATTTACGACTCACCGGTTACCGATAAAAAAACCACCTACACCTATGCGGCGCTGCGTGACTATGTGGCGAAAGTGGCGGGCATGCTGGCAGGGCTAGGGGTTGAAAAAGGGGATCGCGTGGTGATTTATATGCCCATGATCCCAGAAGCAACCGTAGCGATGCTCGCTTGCGCACGGCTTGGTGCTATTCATTCGGTGGTGTTTGGTGGCTTTGCCCCGAACGAGCTGGCGGTAAGGGTTGAAGATGCGGAGCCCAAAGCGGTGCTTACCGCCTCATGCGGGATTGAAGGCGAGAAAACCTTGGCCTACAAGCCGATGGTTGATCAAGCCATCATGGACAGCCGCTACAAACCCGACCATGTGGTGGTCTATCAACGTGCAATGTGCCGCGCCAATTTAGACAACCCGCGTGATGCCGACTGGGCAGCGCTATTAGCCGAAGCCACACCTGCAGCACCGGTGCCAGTCAAAGCCACCGATCCTTTGTATATCCTCTACACCTCTGGCACTACCGGCAAACCCAAAGGCGTGGTACGTGACAATGGCGGCCATGCGGTGGCGATGAAGTACAGCATGAGCGCGATTTATAACGTCAAACCCGGTGAAGTGTTTTGGGCCGCGTCGGATGTCGGCTGGGTAGTGGGGCACTCGTATATTGTGTATGCCCCTTTGCTACACGGCTGCACCACGGTGATGTTTGAAGGCAAGCCAGTCGGTACACCGGATGCGGGAGCGTTTTGGCGTGTATGTGATGAGTATAACGTCAGCATCTTATTCTCGGCGCCTACCGCCTTTCGGGCGATTAAAAAACAAGATCCAAACGGTGATCACCTTGCGCGCTATCCAATGACATCCTTACGCACCGTGTTTATGGCGGGCGAACGGCTTGATCCACCGACATTGGAATGGGTGGAAGAAAAGACCCAGCGACCCGTGGTGGATCACTGGTGGCAAACCGAAACTGGCTGGGCGATTGCAGGCAATCCATTAGGGTTAACCTGCTTTGCGACCAAGCCCGGCTCGGCAACCATGCCAAGCCCTGGCTACCAAGTGCAGATCCTTGATGAAATGGGCGAACTGGCGGCGCCAAACCAACAAGGATATATTGCGATAAAACGGCCCCTACCGCCTAGCTGCCTGCCCACGGTGTGGCGCAACCACGATCGCTTTGAAGCCGGCTATCTCAGCCAGTTCCCTGGCTATTATGTGTCTGGTGATGGGGGTTACATGGATGAAGATGGCTACGTGTTTGTGATGGGACGGATTGATGATGTGATTAACGTCGCGGGTCACCGTTTATCGACTGGCGAAATGGAAGAAGTGCTAGGCAGTCATGAAGCGGTCGCCGAGTGTGCGGTGGTGGGCATGCACGATGAGCTTAAAGGCCAATTGCCGCTCGGCTTAGTGGTGCTGAAAGACGGCTTTGTCTCAGTGAGTGGCGAGATAGAACGGGAATTGGTGCAGCGCGTGAGGGATCAAATTGGCGCAATTGCTTGCTTTAAACAAGCAGTTATCGTCGATAAGTTACCCAAAACACGCTCAGGTAAAATTTTGCGCCGTATTATTCGCCAAATGGCGGATGGCGAGTCGTATCAAGTCCCCTCGACCATTGATGACCCTAGCAGTTTGGAGGCGATTTCCTCGGCGTTGTCATCGTAAGCTTTGTTATTCAAGCTTTGTTATTCAAGCTTTATTATTTAGGCCTTGTTATTCAGGGCTTGCTATTTAGAGCTTGTCATTTTGGAGCTTGTCATTCTGAGCGCGACAATAGGTGCGACAACGCGTGGTATCACAGCAATACCACGCGTTAAGATAAGAGCGCGCTTATTGAGTGATGCGCGGGCTTATTGAATCAAACACGCAAATCCTTTGAGGTAGAAACCCTCTGGATAAGCACTGTGAGTGGGGTGATCCGCGGCTTGTGCAAAGCGTTCGATAAACTGCACGTTTTTACCCGCATCTAATGCCGCGTCCGCCAAGATCTTTTGGAATAACCCTGAGTCCATCAGCCCTGAACATGAATAACTGAGCAGCACACCGCCTGGGTTTAACAGCTGCATGGCGAGCATATTGATATCTTTATAACCGCGGCATGCGCCGTTCAGTTGTGATTTCGATTCGGCAAACTTGGGCGGGTCCATCACAATGACGTTAAACCGTTCGCCTTGCTCGCGATAAGTGCGCAGCAGCTTGAACACATCGGCATTCACAAACTCAGCACGGGTGAGATCAAAGCCGTTACGTTCGGCATTGGCCTTGGCTCTATCGAGCGCCGGCTGTGACACATCCACATTGATGACCTGTTTGGCATTGCCTTTTTGCGCATACAAGCCAAAGCCGCCAGTGTAACAAAAGCAGTTTAAGACGCGTTTGCCATCCATATATTTCACCGCTTGCTCGCGGCTATCACGCTGGTCGAGATAAAAACCGGTTTTATGGCCCTTGGTAATGTCGACCTCAATCGCCACCCCATTTTCTTCGATGATGACAGTGGCGGGTGGCTCGTCACCGTGTAATACTCCGATACGTGGTTTCAACCCCTCCTTTTTGCGAATCGCAACATCCGAGCGCTCGTAAATATGGCAGTCAGGAAATTCGCTACGCAGCGCGGTGACCAGGTTATCGCGTTGGGCATCCGCGCCGGCGCTCAGCAATTGGCACACTAGGTAGTTATCGTATTTATCCACGGTAATGCCGGGCACACCGTCTGACTCGGCGGCCAATAGACGATAACCGGTTAAGCCATCACGCTCGGCGAGCATGGTACGTAGCGATTTTGCCGCACGAATACGGGCGAGGAAAAAGTCACTGTCGATGACGGTTTTCTCAAAGCACCACATGCGTACCCGAATTTGTGATTGCGGCGAGAATGCCCCTAGGCCTAAAAATTCGCCTTGATGATCACAAACAGTGACAGTGTCACCTAATCCGGGCTTGCCTTCAACGCGGGTGATTCCTCGCGAGAAAATCCAAGGATGGCGGCGTTTGATTGATTTATCGCGGCCTTTGGCGAGATACACAGTGGCAGTCATGATGGTTCCTAACAATGGGTGGTGCAAAACACGTCAAAATGCTGAGTGAAGCACCTGCATCATGACGTGACTTGCGGATAAAGCAAAAAGGGCGGGTATTGTCGAGCAAGGCTGACAGCATTGCAATAAAAACGCGCCCAGAGTAGGGCGCGCGATAAGGGGAATGATGGAATCAAACCATGGCGTTTAGGTACGAAGCCCTGCCACTAAGGTTTTAAGCTGGTGGGCTTGTGCGCCAAGTTCGCTCACTTCGGTAGCGGAATCACGTAGCATTTGGGCAACCTGGGTAGACTGGCTGCGTACTTGCTCCACATCTTGTGAAATCGTACCCGCAACATTACCTTGCTGCTCAGCAGCAGCGGCAATTTCAGTGCTGCGATCGGCAATGGTGCCACTGCGCTCAGCGATTTGGCTGATCTCCGTATCAATCTCTTGCACCGCCGCTTCACTGGCTGACGCATTTTCAACCGTGCCTTCCATCACCCGGCGTAGCTCGGCGGTGTGCGTTTGCAGTGACTCAATCATAGATTGAATATCAACCGTCGATTCCTGGGTGCGGCTAGCCAGTGTGCGCACTTCGTCTGCGACCACGGCAAAGCCACGACCTTGTTCGCCGGCACGCGCGGCTTCAATCGCGGCGTTGAGCGCCAGTAGGTTAGTTTGTTCACTAATACCGTTAATGGTGGTCACCACGGTACCGATTTGCTCGGCGTTTTTGCTTAGCTCGCTGACTTTATCTGCCGCTTGAGCTATCTCGCTGGCAAGACCATTAATCGCGCTCATGGTTTGCTGAACTTGCTGACGCCCCAGATTTGCAGCTTCTGTGGCTTCTTGTGTTTGGGTTGATGTCTCGGTGGCATGCGTTGCGACCTCGCGAATTGAGCTCGCCATTTCTTCGGTCGCGCTGGCCAGCGAATCAAGGTACTGACGCTGGCTCTCGCCCACAGCTTCGCTTTCATTGCTGCGCTGCTGCAAACTTGCGGACAGGCCGTCCATCATCTCTGCGCTTTCCTGGATCGCTTTTACCAAACTCTGTTCACGCTCGAGCACTTGATCGATAGTAACGGCAATTTGGCTAAACTCATCACGGACCGGGATAAAGTTCATCCGGTAACTTAGCTCACCATCTGCTAGCTTTAATAAAGCTTGGTTCATGGTGTACATGGCGCCGCCGATAAAGGTCATGATGTAGTAAATCAGCACTGCAATGACTAACACCATGCCAAGCAGCAGGCTCCAATCGGTGGCGCTCATATGGCTAAATAGCGAGCCGTCGAGCTGATAGATAAGCTCATTACCATTGAACGTAAAACCGGTTTGCTGGCTATTGAGCAGGGTTTGCACCTCGCCTTTCGGGAGGTCGTATTTTTCAACCATGGCTTGAATGGCTTGTCCTTCCGCTTCCATCTTGTGTGCCACACGGGTATCCGAGGCTGCATCTAAGGTAAGCGCAATCACAACCATTGCGAGTAAGGGGAGGAAAAAGATAAGGTAAAATTTCTCTTGGAGCCGAAGGTGGATGAAATATTTATCAATCCATCGAAACGCAACTTCTTTCATGACGTAATCCTGTCAAACGACTTGTCTCATGTAGCGTTATACAGGTGTCGTTTTGCAATGGGAATACAGTAGAGGTGACCGATGTCTCAAAAATGTATTAGGGCCTATGTCACAGGTCACGTTCAGGGGGTTGGCTTTCGTTATCAGACCGCCCATGAAGCGATAAAGCTCTCATTGACCGGGTATGCGAAGAACTTACCGGATGGGCGTGTTGAGGTACTGGCATGTGGCCGCAATGAATCGGTGGATGCCCTCATGGCGTGGTTAGATAAAGGGCCGCCTACCGTGGGTGTTGATCAGGTCGATAAAGAAGACGTGGAGTGGCGCGCCGTAGATGGCTTCGCAATACTATAGCGACTCGATAGGACCATGTCGTCTAGGTAACAAGTCGTGTTTAGCTAAAAAACAGCGCCTAGGTAACAAATAGCAATTAGCTAAAACATGTAAGCGCCGCGGTGGGTAGTGCGGCGCTTATAGGCTGGCCATCGGTACTAAAGACATTTAGCCGGCTTAGGTAAACCTGCCAGTTTTGTTGCCTGTTTAGCGGGACCTTTCGGGAACAGCTTGAACAAATACTTGCTGTTGCCTTTTTCTGGGCCGTATTCTTTTTCCATCGATTTAACCAACAAACGCACCGCCGGTGAGGTGTTGTATTCTTGGTAAAAGTGGCGGACAAAGTGAATCACTTCCCAATGGGCCTCGGTAAGGGCAATGCCTTCTTGCTCTGCAAGCATGGGAACTAATGCTTCTTGCCAGTCGTCCACATTTTTTAAATACCCCTGCGCATCCGTCGCAATGGTTTCACCTTCATACACCAGCATAGTCTTACCTTTGTTCGTCATCTGATCGGACGTTATCGCTGTTATTAAAGCTGCAAAGCATAGCGAGCAGGGAGGGCGAGTGCAACTGGCGTTCAACCGTGACTCAGTGCTGCGCGCCGCACTGAGTGGGTGCGTCATTTAACAACAAAAAAGCCGGCGCGTGCCGGCTCTTTGTGTTTGTTACTGACGAGTCCCTAGGGTTTAGTCGTCATTCATAAAGCCAAGAATGCTCAGCATATGAACGAAGATGTTGAAGATGTTCAAGTACAGCGACACGGTGGCGCGGATGTAGTTGGTCTCGCCGCCATTAATGATGTTGCTGGTGTCATACAGAATAAAGGCTGAGAAAATTAGTACCGCGATGGTGCTAATTGCCAGGCTCAACGCTGGGATCTGCAAGAAAATATTCGCGACCATTGCCACTAATAGGGCAATCACACCGGCGACCAAGAAACCACCCATGAAAGAGAAGTCTTTCTTAGAGGTAATGGCATACGCCGATAGGCCTAGGAACACCATCCCTGTGGTGGCAAGCGCCTGCATCACAATGCCTGGGCCGCTAGAAAGGCTCAGGTAGTAAGTTAGGGTTGGGCCGAGTGAGGCACCCAGCAAGCCGGTGAAGACGAATGTCCACACAATACCGGCAGAAGAGTTCATGGTGCGTGGTAGCACAAAGAACACGATCGCCAACGCACCTAGGGTCATACCTAGCGACATCATTGGGCCGATGCCGACAGCGATAGCGATAAAGGCCGCGATAGCACTGGTGATCAGTGTCATCGATAGCAGTGCATACGTGTTACGTAGCACCTTGTTTGTAGATAACGCACTCTGCTGTGACTGGCTGTGCGAAACGATACGATCGTTCATAACGTTCTCCCGGTTGGGTTAACAATCCATTTTTATATACGACAGTTATGCGGGCAGTCGTTCACTTTTTCAAGCTGCCCACGTCCTTAATCTAAACCACGACTGGCTTTTATAGGGTTAATAATACCTTATCCGCGCCTAACACCGATGGTGAAGTTGTAAAGGGATGTTAACCCAGCCCTTGAAGCGCGAACAAGGTAAAGTTTGTTACATCAACCACTTCCACCAGACGAACACGGCCAAGAAACCAAATAAATAGACCAGCCCGGTGATTGCCAATGCGCGCATCGCCTTGCTCATGGTCACTTCGGGTGGTAAACGGTGCTTGGTCACCAAAATATAGTTCAATAGCGCGAAAAAGGGCGTGGTGACAAATGCCGCGACCATGGCAAAATCAAGCATGGTCAGCAGCGCCCCAGTCCAAAATGCTACGATAGTCAGTGCCAACACAGCGATCAGTACCATCCAGCCTTGTGTAACTGCGGGTTTTGCTTCTGCTTCTGTTTGCTCGCGTAATAACCGTTGCGATTCGGACACCACCCGCGCATAGCCATCGATTACCGTGATGGTGCTGCCGAAGATACAGAAAAAGGCGACCACCGCAATCAAATAACGTGACCACTCGCCAATGGTGGCGGCATACAAACTCACCAATTGATGAGAAAAGCCAATACCGGATTGTTTCAGTTCAACCCCGCTGCCGTGCAGAAGCAGGGCACCCAGTGATAAGAACACAATCGCCAATAGCGCGGTGCCAATGTAGCCGACGTTAAAATCAAACAGCGCCGCTTGGGCATTGATTGGCTCAGATTGCGCTTTGCGCTTGAGCCACACCGACGTAATACTAGAAATTTCAATCGGGGCGGGCATCCAACCCATGGTGACCACGATAAAGCCAATCGCTGCTACCGACCAAATCGACGGCGCATTAAAACTAGGCTCGACCGCGACTGGGTTACCGACCGCAACTGTAACCGCGACCAAAGTGGCGCAAGTTAGCGTTGCCATGATTACTTTAGCAAGCAGATCCAATGCCTTGTAGTGGCCAGCAATTAATATCACCAGGCAAGTGATCACAATAATGGTCGACAACACCGTTAGTGACAGATCAAACGGCACAAAATAGCTTAATAAGCTGGCGCTAAATAAGGTCAAGGCAGCGGTGTTAATAACACCAGACACGGCACTCAGTGCAACAAACAGCCACAAGTAAGGGCGGCCTAAGCGCGCATAGCCTTCTACCAGCGTTTCGCCAGTGCCTGCGGTATATTGTACGCCTGCTCGAAAAAAGGGGTATTTAAATAAGTTAACGAGCAGGATCAATGCTGCGAGCTGCCAGCCATAAATAGCACCGGCTTTGGTAGATGCAACAAGGTGAGATCCGCCTACTGCCGCCGCGGCCATCATTATCCCTGGCCCTAAAGCGCGTAGGCGTTGCATCACCGACAAGCTGGGCGCTGTCTGGTGCGAAGAGACGGTTTGCATGGTTGTTTCCTTTATAATAATTGCGTTGTTGTGTTTGCTTAATTTTATGATTTAACGCTATTGCTTTTATATTTTACGCGTAAGGCCGATTTTTATCGTTTTGCCTTCAGTGTTTTTGTCAATAGCTACCCATGAATAGCATATGAGTTAAACGTGTCAACCAGTCTTGCCATATTTATTCAGCATAGGCGTCACGCTGGGTGCGAATGACCAACACCGCTAACCTGACATAAATATAAAGCGATAAACATCCGACCATTGTCTGAGAGAGAAGACAGCGCCGGAAAAGATCTTAGCAGGGTGCAATCAGGGCTGAATAAGTGTGATCTAAGATCAAATTCTGCTGGAAATGAGACTCCAATCACAATAGAATGCTCGCCCAACATGCGCTCTTTGCTCAGTGATAGGCAAAGAGTGGCTGTGTCGCGATTCGCGGCTGAAGAAAAAGCGTCCAAGGTAGGGCCCACCTTCACCGAACCCGCGGTACGATGTAACGCATGATGGAACCTCTTGCCTCCCCGGCAGCGTGTCGTACTCATCCGTACCGCAAGTGCAATACAACACGGCAAGGTAATCTATTTATGCAACTCCTCTATAGTGCGGCAGGTCTCGTCGCTCTGGTTCTGTGCGCGTGCGCATTTTCCACTAACCGTAAAGCTATCAATTGGCGTACCGTGCTCGGCGCGTTTGGTTTGCAAGCCGGTTTCGCGGCGTTAGTGCTCTATATCCCCTTTGGGCAAGCCATGCTGGGCTCAATGAGCAATGGCGCGGCTAAGTTGTTATCGTTCGCCAACGAAGGCATCGAATTTGTATTTGGTCCGCTGGCCAATGACGGATTTATCTTCGCTGTTAAAGTTCTGCCGTTAATCATTTTTATCAGTGCGCTGATTTCTCTCCTTTATCATCTCGGCATTATGCAGTGGGTTATTAAATTGCTCGGCGGGGGCATACAGCGATTACTCGGCACCAGTCGAGCTGAATCGCTGGTAGCCACCAGTAACATCTTTCTTTCTCAGGGCGAATCTCCTTTGGTGGTTCGCCCTTTTCTTAGCAAAATGACTCGCTCAGAGCTATTTGCGGTGATGGTCGGCGGTATGGCCTCGGTGGCCGGTAGTGTGCTTGGCGGTTATGCCGCGATGGGTGTAGATTTAAAATACCTGATTGCGGCGAGCTTTATGGCGGCACCGGGTGGGCTATTGATGGCCAAAATCATCGTCCCAGAGACCGAAACACCGGCCGAGCAAAGCCAGGTTGAGATCAGCGATAGCGACCAAGCAAACGCGATTGATGCATTGGCTAGCGGTGCGATGAACGGCATGAAAGTCGCGGTTGCGGTCGGCACCATGCTGGTGGCCTTTATCAGTGTGATTGCGATGCTAAACGCCGGGCTGAGTAGTTTAGGGGAGCTGGTCGACATTGACGGCTTAAGCCTAGAAATGTTGTTTGGTTACCTATTCTCACCCCTGGCGCTGCTTACCGGTGTACCCGTGCATGAAGTGTTTGATGTCGGCAACCTCTTGGGACAGAAGATTGCGCTTAATGAGTTTGTCGCCTTCTTATCCTTTGCCGATATTAAAGCCAACCTGTCGGTGCAAAGCCAAGTGATTGTGACTTTTGCCTTGTGTGGCTTTGCCAATATCGGCTCGATTGCCATTCAACTTGGCTCGATTGGTGCCATGGTGCCAGAGCGCCGCAAAGATGTGGCAAGCTTAGGCGTGCGCGCGGTGATTGCTGCCACCTTTGCCAACCTAATGAGTGCGGCATTGGCGGGTATTTTTATCGCGCTATAAACATTGCGCAGTAAAGAGACTTAGTTAAAGTGTCTCAGTAAAAGCAGGGCGATTGGCGGCAAGCTAATCGCCTTTTGCTAACATATTCGCCAAGCTGATCACGGCTTGAGCGAACAGGCAAAAAGCGGTAAATAAAGGGTTTACAAGCCAAAGCGAACCCAATAATATACGCCGCGTTCCGGAGAGATGGCTGAGTGGTTGAAAGCACCGGTCTTGAAAACCGGCAAGGGTTAATAGCCCTTCTAGGGTTCAAATCCCTATCTCTCCGCCACATATAGAAAAGCCGCTGCTCAGTCAGCGGCTTTTTTGCGTTTATCCCCCCACAAACTCCCAAACCCTGACCGCGCCAACATTTTAGACGCCTTTGCCTAAACACACTGCCCAGCATCTGATAACCTAGCCCGCAAAAAATCGCCCTGTAAGGCCTTTTGGACGCCGCCAACCAGAGGGCGGTAGCGTGGGTGTTAAAGTAAATCCATTGGCGCTGAGGTGATTGTCACCTCGTTCCCACGCTCCTGCGTGGTAACGCGTTATGAGTTAGTTGGTACTGTTTCGGGATAATGTAAACGCTTCAACCATGATAGGCGGCATGCACACTTTCTCGGAAAAGAGACAGATCCTAGAGGCTCCAAATGTTTTTAATAACAGTGGGTTAGATAAGAAAAGCCGCGTATAACGATTTTGGGAAATCGCGCATGCGCATTAATACAATGTTATACGTTCATTGAGCATTGGAGAAAATATGAAGTCTGAAGAATTTGATAAATGTAGGCAATTCTTAGAAACAGCTATTTCCGAAAATCCTGAGAGCAATGGGTTTTTAGAGGCTTATGTTAAACTCATGGAACTGAAAAGCTCTTATGATAAAGAAACGGATAAAGCTTTAATTGAAAAAGAGATCAGGCAGGCAGAGTTTAATACTCAATACAATAGCACTGTTCACACTAACAATACTGAATACGGTAAATCTGTTTATCAAAACAATACTGATTTCAATATAGCAGCTAACAATAATCAAGCAGCAAGTTATCAACATAACCAAACCCAACAATGGGGTGCTGTAAATAATGCCATGAATAATGGATTTTTCCCTCCTCAAAGATAAGAACGCATAACAAGCGCATTAACGCAGACAAATAACGCTTGGCTTTTGTCGCTGCGCTCCTAGTTTAGCCAAGCATTATTTGCTCGTTATGCGGGCGTTATATTTTGGATATAAATTCGAGTATTTGATGAAGAAAAAGAACGATAGCTTTAAGATAATTCATAATAATCTTAGTAAGATACAACAGAGTATTGTGACTGCAATTGATGAGTCAAACTATGCTGAAGTAGAAGATCAATTTGATAAATTCCTAGTGGAATTTGTCAAGATAGGATCATATAACAAGGTCAGTTGGCCTGTCGCTCAAAGTCGAAAATGGTGGGGATTTTTTGAAGTATTAGGTAGGTATGAGCTAGCGAGTATGCTGTTGCCTAAAATCAAGGAGAAAATGGCAGAGAATATAGTTAGTGACATTGAGCCATTAGAGTTTGCATACATTGAACTATCATGGAATATCTCGAAAAGACCCTCTTTACATAAAGAAAAAGTTTTAAAACTGATAAACGACTTTCCCCATAACATTGAGTTTGCTCATACCGCAGCACATATATTATCGGAAGATAAAACAACAACTTTTGAGTCAATAAAGCTTTATCGCCGCTGTATCGAGGAGTGGGGCGGTCAACACAATACGCTGATATCTCATCTTTATAATGTTGAGATTAAAATATTCAAGGCAACGCTTGAAAACGGTGATTACTTTCACGCTGAAAAACAGCTGGATTTAATAATTAACTTTGAACCGTATAGCAAAAATGCTCTGTCTAACAATACTTCTCTTATGTATAAGGAGCGTCTTAGAGACAGGAAGTTTACGGAAGCCAGCATAAAGAAGTTAAAGAGAGAACTAACGGATGATATAAAAGGTGAATTGGAATCTCAAAGTAAGAAGAACATTGAACAGTTAGGCGTTTTTAGTGCAATCATTACTTTCATTATTACAGCAGCAGCGTCAGCTTTTAATAGTGAACACTCTATGACACCTGTAATATTGATAAGTATTGGACTTATATTGATCTTGTTTGTAGCATCAATGTCACTACTTAATTTTWAACCGAAAAAGCTTTATCTAGATTTTAGGTTTTACGTTTTAATAATTTTCTGTTTATTAACGTATTTTACAGTTAATAAAGTTGCGTCAGAAACTAGGCCAGTACAAACTACTACGGAATCTACGGAATCTACGGAATCTACGGAATCTACGGAATCTACGGAATCTACGGAATCTACGGAATCTACGGAATCTACCAAAATATAACAAATAAGAATAAGTGTCGCGCAGCCGACACTTCATTTGGGTGTTGAACAAGCCCGTTGCTTTATTAAGTAAATAGCTCGAATGCGCATAGGTAGGCGCTGCGTCTGGCACTTTTTTCAGCGCGAACGCAGCCAAGAAATAAGCGGATATATTGTTACTTAAAAAGTGATGCTTGGCGAAACAAACACCACAAAATAATTGAGTAGATATGGTTATCTCCGCTATTAAAGAGCGCACCTAAGTGTGGCAGATCTTCAAGAGGGGGAATCCATGTCATTCGTTATGTTTCAAGGAGAAAAAAATTGAAAGAAGTCGTTCTTGGAAAAAGTCTAGACAGAGACATGTCTCTCTGGAGATATATGTCAATAGATAAGTTTATCGATCTTCTGAGTAATCAAAAGCTATTCTTAACTCCATTGGCTTATTACCAATCGTCAGACCCCTTTGAAGGTTTTGTTCCAAAGGTGGCGTTTGAAGCCACTATGAAAATCTTTATCGATAGTATAGAAGAGGTTGAGGCGGCTGGTGCGGAGATCGAAAAGCTGCTACATGAGCGAGATTCATCACCTACAACAGAGCAACTCGAAACCATAGAAAACATGAAGGCGATGTCTAAGTCTCATCGTGAATCTCTGATTCCGTTAAACAACAAAATCTCCAAATCTACATGTGTCCAATGTTGGTATCACAGTGAGTCTGAATCAGAAGCTATGTGGAAATTGTATTCTGATAGTGGAAAGGGGATTGCAATTAAAACTAGTGTGGCTGCGCTGGTTGATTCCCTGAATGTTTGCAATCAAGACGTTCCTTTAAGGTTAGGTCGGGTTAAATACTTAGACTTTCTCAGTAACGAACTGACGCCAAAGGACTGTGTTATTGATGGTGCCACATCTCCATTGTTGAAGCGCAAAGAGTACGAACATGAAAATGAAGTACGTCTTTACTCTGTTCCTCAATTAATGACAGCAGAGCGATGGGAGTCTTATGAGCCAACACCTATACTAGTTAAAGTGGATGTATTCTCCTTAATTGAAAATATATACATATCACCTTATATAGGAGAGCCGTTCACCTCAAGCGTAAGGAAGGTATGTGAGTTACTTGGTGTTCCAAATGATAAAGTAATTAATTCAAAGCTTTTAGAAAACTATGAAAAAATGCTTGCTGGCTTCGTTAAAGTTTGAAACATAAAAACGAGCATGTCGTCAATCGTTAAATTTTGGCGAAATTTCTTTCCCACATCACGCCGTCTCTAAGCATCGAATTTAAGATCACTACCATCTTGCGCACACAGGCAATAATGGCGACTTTTTTCGGCTTTCCAGCGGCGACTAATCGGGTATACGTCGCTTTAAAAACAGGATTACATTGCATCGCAGACATCATCGCCATATACAACACGGTACGAACTTGAGCACGTCCACCTTGGATCTCCCGTTTGCCTTTATATCGCCCACTTTCTTTTGTCACGGGTGCAACACCAATGAGAGATGCCGCTTGTTTGTTAGTTATATAGCCCAGCTCAGGGACGTTACTGATGATAGATGCTGCCGCAATGCTGCCAATGCCAGGCACGCTTTGTAAGAGCGTATTTTTAGTCTGATATTCAGGGCATGCTTCAATCAACTTCANTGTCACGGGTGCAACACCAATGAGAGATGCCGCTTGTTTGTTAGTTATATAGCCCAGCTCAGGGACGTTACTGATGATAGATGCTGCCGCAATGCTGCCAATGCCAGGCACGCTTTGTAAGAGCGTATTTTTAGTCTGATATTCAGGGCATGCTTCAATCAACTTCACGAGTTTTTGTTCGATGTTGGTGATTTGATTTTTCATCGTAGTGAGCATGGGTTTGATGGTTGAATGCAAGGTTTTGGGCAGTATCTGCAAGCGGTTCTTTTCCATCGTTTGCATAGATAGGAGCTGGTTTCTCCTGATGACTAARTCACTCATTARACGTATATTTTCCGCCTTGATAATGGTGATTTCAGGCTTAATGGCGTCGCCATAATGTGCGATTAACTCAGCATCTAAGCGGTCATTTTTCGCTCTGCGGCCAATGGCGCCGGCGAAGCGTTTAATGTGCACAGGGTTGGCGCGTACGATGGGTAAATTGGCTTCAATACACGCGAGCACAAAGGGCATTTCTAATCGGCCAGTGGCTTCAATGATGATGCGCTCAGGCTGATATGGCTTGATGATTTTCAATGCATCTTTAATGCCTTTATCAGTGTTTGGCACAGAGAAKAAGTGYGCAGTTGGTCTGACGTARATGTCGAGTTGCGCTTTGCCGGTATCGACGCCGATGTAGAWGTTTTGATTGGATGCAGTATTCATAATAAGCTAACTCTTGTTTGCGTAATACGGGTTCGAGACCCAGTCGAGTATTCGAGTTTGGTGCTTGGAGTTCTAAGGTGCGTTCATGTTTGTTATCGGTCTCTCGACAGAGGAGCCAGCGTTCAATCGAACTGCACATTAGAAAGCTTTAGTTGCAGCTAAAGCCTGGGTCTCACTTTACCCAAATACGGGTGACTGAAAGGAATTAAAAAATGTATGAACTAGGGCAAGTATTAAAAATCCAATATACGGGATTTAAGCACTACGGAATCTATGTTGGTAATGGCACTATTATTCATAATTCAAAAAAATATCATCGTGTCGAAGAGATAGAATTAGAGGTGTTTTCTGATAACAGAAATGTACAAAAGAGTTCAATTAAAGCAGATAATCCCGCTTTAGCAGTTCAGACAGCACGAAAATATCTAGGTGTTCCTTACAATTTGTTTTCTGAAAATTGTGAGCACTTTGTACGAACGGCGTGTGGGCTGGAAAAAGAAAGTACTCAGGTACAGAAATACTTAATTTCTGCTGTTGGTGTCGGAGCTTTGCTCAAGTCTGATAACACAGTAGTTCAAGCTGCAGGAGGTTGTGCTGCGGTTGCATCTATGCTGACTCCTACTGAACAAAGTCCAGTAAAAAATGTAGCTGTAGCGACCTGTTTAGCTGCAGGTATTGCATTCCTAGCTTCAAAAAAGAGTTAATAAATATCCCATCAATAATTAAGTGTTGGTGAGTTTTGTATTTCCGGCGGCAATTAATTGGCTATATGCAGGTTTAAAGTGAAAAAATTAATGAAGTAACGTATCAGAGGGTTTTATGGGAAATAAGTTTTTTATGGTCATCCATCGTGTAAAGGTAGAAATGGTTCTTGGCGAGATAAATGCTACAAAAATTTTATTAGGCATGGGGTTCTATAATATTAAAGCTGGGATCTAAATATTGCGGTTTTCAAGAGAGAAATTTATTTCTATATTTAGCGTTGTTATAAAAAATAGATGGGTGCCTGATGTTCGATGAAATAAAAAATGTAGTTAAAGAAAGTGGGCTATTGAAAGCGATAGAGCAGGTTGAACTTGAGATCTCTACTGGTAAATTAGTAGAGAAAAAAGTAGATACGACTTTGATTGAAAAAAAAGAGTCTAATAACTTGGACTTTATAGGTAAAAGTCAGCGAACTCAATTTAAGAAAGGTAGACAAGCTAGTTTTTCATCTTATGAGGGTTACACAGAAGAAGAACAGTATGAACTCGTGGAAAAGGCTATAATGTGTGGTGTTGCTGACGCAATTTCTATGGCTCAAAAGCTAGGTGATTTTTGTTCTGAATTTAATGTTACGATTAAGTTTGATGATGAGAAACTCATTGAAGGGCGTGAAATGGATGAGTCTTTCTTGGAAATTGAAGGTGAAGTTTTAAACGAGGTTGCAAGATATGAAAAATAAAAAAAAGTTGCTGTCTGCTTTACAAAAGTATCTTGGTAATAGAAAAGTCGCAAATTTACTAAGTAACTCTAATTCTGACTTGTACGAAGCATACATATTTTCTATTGTGCTTCAAGCAGCCAAACTACAAGGGGCAAACGTATATTTTGAAGATGTTAAAGGGGGCATTACTAATAGCTTGCTATTTAGGACAAGCCCTGGGAATATATACTCAAAAGCAAAGCCCTACACTCATGCCGTAGTCGAGTTTCCGGACTTCAAAATCGTAGAAGTCCATATTGGAATTAAGGTTGCAGGTATGTCTGGAGTCACCCATGAAGCTGATGTTGCGATAATAGAGCGCTCAGAGGGTGAAACCTGTCGTTTGCAAAACGTCCACCCAAGACATACAAAATTGATCTTTGCCGCCGAGTGCAAGTACTATTTCACTAATCTAGGGATTAGCCTTGCCAGAACATTCTTAGGATTAGATAAAGAATTTAACTCCAAAAAGGTATTTTTTGTCTCCAATACGACATCAAGAAGTGTTGAGAAGGTGTTAAGCAAACATAGTCGTAATTGGGACAGGAATATTATTCCAAGGTTTAATAATGATACAAACAGACTGACTAGTCAATTTCRGGTTGTTTTTAGAGACTTCATCGCAAGTCGCACTTGAATAATCATGAAAAGATAATTGTAACCCAGATTAACTTGTTACTTTTTATTGGCCAAAAATTTCACTGTGTAGTCAGTGAGCGTTTTCTAAAGCTAACTGAATTTTTCAAAAATAAATTATATGTCAAAAGTCATTCTAAAAGGTTTTATTCTCGTTCCAAGCGCTGATCTTCAGGCTGTGACGCGAGAGCTTGTTAATCATGAAAAGTTGACGTTGGAAGAGCCGGGTTGCTTGATCTTTAAGGTTCAGCAACATTCGGAGGACCCGCTGCGATTTGATGTTTATGAAGAGTTTGTCGATCGCTCAGCTTTTGATAAGCACCAAGAGAGAGTTAAATCATCCTATTGGGGAGCGGTTACGCAAAATGTCACGCGTCACTACCAGATCATCGAGTAAAGCCTAGGTGTATATCATCGTTATGTAGCGCATATGGTCGTTAGAGTTTGAGAATACCCCATGCACCTGACTTTCCGTCCCATCAATCTTGAAAAAGATTTTGCTTATTGCGTAGCTGCACGTCGGGACGCTTTTGTGTGTAGCTTTGGCTCCGATGCGGGGTTTGAAGATTTTCTGGCTGGCTATTTTGAACGGGTGAGCGAACGCATGAGTCAGCCCGAATGGTTTTATCGGCATATCTTTGTCGATGGAGAATGGGCTGGGCAGCTTGAATTTCGCAGCACGTCACCGGAGCCTGAGACGGGTTATCTGCATCTCATCTACCTTGCACCTGCTTTTCGTGGTCGAGGGCTGGCCCCTTTGCTGCAGCGCTATATCGAAACCACCTTAACAAACGCGGGGTGCCGCCGAGCGTTGCTATCTGTAAGCCGTGATAACCATCGTGCGTTAGCCTTTTATCGCCAGCACGTCTGGGAATTTGTTCGCGCCAACCCCAAACATGCGAAGACCGATTTTTATCAGTGTTGGTTGCCAGCGTAGATACTTATTCGCGCCAATATGCGATTATGACGCGATAGAATGTTTCAGTAGGCGAGTGGTTTATGACGCTGATATGCCGGTCAAAAAGGCAGGGAAAACGCATGAAGATCCGCGCCACGCCTGGGCTAGCAACTTAATGACTAAGTTGCCACTTAGGGCTGAAAACCGTGCGTTATGCCATATTTATTAATTAAAATAAGTGAAAATAAAGGATCAATTTGTTGATCATTTTCAGTGCGATTTAATGGTCTCCTAACGTTTAGGAGATTAAAAATGACAGAAGATAAAAGTCCATTTATGCATTTCGTTTCCATTAGAGACATTCACCAAGAAGGTAAAGTTGAACATACGTTATCAGATATTATTTTGATAACGATTTGTGCGGTGTTGTCTGGTCATGATACCTGGAAAGGTATGAGTGATTATGGACGTAAGCAGCGTGATTTTTTATTACGCTTTGGCTTCTCAGGTAAAACATCACCCTCGGCAGATACGATTGCAAGAGTGATGGGAACCATCAGTACAAAAGCATTACAAAAMGCCTTCATAGAATGGATGAAATCGTGTCATGAATTAACGGAYGGTGAAGTMRTTGCCATTGATGGAAAAACACYGAGGGGTTCATATAAMCGAGCAACAGACCAAGCTSCGAYTCATATGGTTAATGCGTTCGCAACCGCAAATGGTGTATGCCTCGGACAGYCAAAAGTAAATAGTAAAACCAATGAGATYACTGAARTACCTAAGCTGCTGGAATTKCTCGAYATTTCTGGATGTTTRATTACTATAGATGCCATGGGTTGTCAGCGAAAAATCGCACAGAAAATCATTAATAAAAATGCCGATTATTTGCTCGCTGTTAAAGGAAAMCAAGGTAAGTTAGACAAAGCGTTTGATAATTATTACCGTCCTTCAATGCTTCAAAACTTTGATGGTGATAGCTACGCATCACAAGAGAAATCGCATGGACGTTTAGAAACATGATGTGCACTCATCAATGTCGATTTAAGTGTATTAGGTGATTTGGCTTATGATTGGCCTGAACTAAAAACGATGGACATCATGGTGAGTGTTCGACAAGAAGGAAAACACGCCGACGGATCCGATATTTCTGTGCGCTATTATATAAGTTCAAAAGCACTGACAGCGAAAGAGCTTCATGATGCCACTCGCTCGCACTGGTTAATTGAATAAATGCACTGGCAACTCGATGTTGGATTAAAAGAAGACGCATGCCGAATTAGGGTAGATGACCGAGCGGAAGTATTTGCACGAATAAGGCAGATGGTTTTGAATTTATTAAAGCAAGAGAAGAGTTTCAAAGCCGGCATTCAACGCAATCGAATGATGTGTGCGATGGACCAAGAGTACTTAGCGACCGTGCTGGGAAGCCTTTCATGACGCGGATGTTCATGCGTTTTCCGTGTGCTTCACTCTTATGAGATCTTTCATGACGAACCTGGGTTTAACTACCGTATGACTAATCTAAATGCAGCACTTGGTTGTGCTCAGATGGAAGTTATTGAGCAGTATCTAACACAAAAAAGACAACTAGCAGAAGGCTACAATGACTTTTTCAAAGGTACAGGTTTCACGTTTGTCACTGAGCCAGACTATGTGCAGTCTAACTACTGGCTAAATACAATCATTTATCCAAATAATACATCTCGTGATCAATTATTGGAACAAACTAATGCGGCAGGAGTTATGACTCGTCCTGTTTGGCAATTGATGCACCGCTTACCTATGTTCCAGAATGCGTTATGTGGTGACTTAATCCATTCCGAATTTATTGAAGCGCATGTGGTGAACATTCCAAGTATCCCCGTCGAGATAGTGAAAAATGACGCAATTGACGATTGATAATCTAGACCAAGACATCTATTACCAACGCGAGTATGCAGAGCTCTACACTGGCGAATCTGAGCTGTTTGAGTTTGTGTTCGCAGAGGCTGAGTATTCCGTGGTTTTTCGAGGTCTAAAGCGTCGTATTGAAAAAGTTGCTGGTCAGCCGATTGCAGGTGATGCACTGTATGATCTTGAAACGCCTTATGGGTACGGAGGTCCGCTCAGCACCTCATCCGATGCTGAGTTTTTGCAACGTGCTTTTGCTTCGTATCGCGAGCATTGTCAAAACGAAAACATTGTATGTGAATTTATTCGTTTCCACCCATTCAACCCATTAGGGAAGGAAGGTGGTCTGTTTGATATGCATTTTGAAGAGCGTCGTGTTGTCGTTGTCGACTTAGCACTGTCGCAGGAAGAGCGTCGCGCTCAATACTCGAAAACCACACGAAACATCGTCAAACGTGCGGCGAAGCGCTTAACCGCTGGGCCAATTGAAGGTGACATCAGTGCGTTTAAAGAGATGTACCACCAGACAATGACGAAGAACCAAGCAACGGATTTTTTCTACTTTGAAGAGTCTTATTTTGAGCAGTTATCTCGTATCTCTGGCGTTTCATTAATAGGCGCCCAATTAGATGAAGAGTACGCTTCTATCGGATACTTCATGTGTAGTGGTGAATTGGCGCATTATCATTTGTCTGCGAACAACAGCGAGCTCAACAAGGAAAATGGCAATTATCTTTTGCTGGATACCGCCTTCGACTACGCTAAAGCGCAAGGGTGCAAGTACATGATGTTGGGAGGAGGCCGAACCTCTTCACCCGATGACAGCTTGTTCAAATTTAAGAGCAAGTTCTCTTCGACACACTTACCGTTTTATATTGCGGGTTTAGACTTTCTGCCTGAAAAACGAAAAGAACTGAACGCCCTTTGGGTAGAAAAAAACGCAGAGTCAAAACCGCCAATACTCTTCCAGTTATATCGAGTCTAGAGGACATAACGATGGACAATACTTTTATTATTGCTGAAGCTGGGGTGAACCATAATGGTGATATCCGTTTGGCGAAAAAATTGATTGATGCGGCCGCAGAGGCTGGCGTAGATTCTATAAAATTCCAAACTTGGAAAACGGAATTACTGGTAACGCCAGCCGCTAAAATGGCTGAATATCAAGTTGATAATACGCAAAAAGAAGAGTCACAGTTCGACATGCTGAAGCGCTTGGAATTGAGCTATGACGACTTCACAAAGCTAAAGCAGTACTGTGATGATAAAGGCATCTTATTTTTGTCGACACCAGATGAAGAAGAGAGCGCGACCTTCCTAAACGCTGTTCAAGATACCTTCAAAATTGGCTCAGGTGAGCTGACTAATACCCCGTTTTTACGCCATATTGCACGTTTTGGTAAACCAGTAATTTTGTCAACTGGCATGGGGTATTTATCCGAAGTTGAGCATGCGTTGTTTGTCCTCCAAGACGAGGGATTAAGCTTAATGGATATCACGGTGTTGCACGCAACCACCGATTACCCGACCGCTCCAGAAGACGTTAACCTCCATGCGATGCAGACTATTGGTCGCGCATTCCCTGGTATCACGATAGGTTATTCGGACCACACTCTCGGTATCGAGATCCCTGTGGCTGCGGTAGCGATGGGCGCGAAAGTGATTGAAAAACACTTCACATTGGATAAAACAATGGAAGGGCCTGATCACAAAGCCAGCCTAGAGCCTGAAGAGTTAGCCGCTATGGTATCAGCGATCCGTAACGTAGAAACCGCGCTAGGCTCAGGTTGGAAAGTGCCGGTGACTGTCGAAAAAGTCAATCGTAAAGTGGTACGTAAGAGTATCGTAGCGGCGCAAACCATCGAAGAAGGCACGATCCTAACGGAAAGCATGCTTGAGATTAAACGTCCAGGTGATGGCATTTCTCCTACGCGTTGGGATGAAGTGGTCGGTAGCAAAGCGAAGAAACATTACCAAGAAGGGGAGCTGATCTAGTGAGAAAAATATGTGTCGTAACGGCGACTCGTGCGGAATACGGACTGCTTAAATGCTTGCTAGATGACATTGTTCAAGATGACCAGCTTGAATTGCAATTGGTTGTCACTGGTAGCCATTTGTCTCCTGAATTTGGTCTAACGGTGGAGCAGATTCAGCAAGACGGTGTCCATATCGATAAGCGAGTGGAGATCTTGCTCTCATCCGACACCCCTGTTGGGGTTAGCAAAAGCATGGGGCTGGCGCAAATCAGCTTTGCCGAAGTCTTTGACGAGTTGAATCCTGATGTTGTTCTGGTATTGGGTGACCGTTATGAGTTGATCCCAATTGTCTCGGCGGCCAATATTGCACGTATTTCTGTCGCCCACCTAAATGGTGGAGAGCTTACGGAAGGGGCGATTGATGAATTGATTCGTCATGCGCTGACCAAGCTATCCCAATTGCACTTCACGGCAATGGATGAATATACTCAACGCGTGATTCAAATGGGTGAGCAGCCTGCGAATGTCTTTACCGTTGGAGAAGTGGGGCTAGACAACATCTTACGTATGGAGCTGCTTTCCAAAGATGCCTTTGAAGCTTCCATTGAGGCATTCCTAGCTAAAAAGACGATCCTGTTTACCTACCACCCTGAAACGACTCAAACCGTCGAAGAGGTGGAGCACGACTTCAACCAAATCTTAGCTGCATTCTCGCAGTTGGAAGAGAGCTTAATCATCTTTACCAAGGCAAATGCGGACGTTGGGGGGCGCCAGATCAATCGCATGATTGATGACTACGTTGCTGAAAACTCAGAAAAAGCGATCGTATTTACGTCATTAGGGCGGTTGAGGTATCTCTCGGCGCTACAGCATGTGGATGTAGTGATTGGTAACTCTTCGAGTGGCATCGTCGAAGCACCTTCTTTCAAAGTCGCGACCGTGAACATCGGTGATCGCCAAAAAGGACGGGTCCAAGCAGAAAGTACCGTGAACGTCGACGTTGACACCACGGCTATCATTGAAGCTTTACAGTACGTACTCTCGGCGTCATTCCAAGAATCTTTAGCTTGTGTGGTGAATCCGTATGGTCAAGGCGATAGTTCTAAGCGTTTGGTTGAAGTGCTTAAAACGGTCGATTTATCCACGCTAAAGTCTAAGAAATTTTATGACATCAGCTTCTAAGATTAAGTCTATAGGTGGGGAGCAAGAGCTTGTTGCTCCCCTACATTATGGAGTCACCAATTCGGGGCGCTCCTCACTACGTTGGGCTCTGGCCTCTTTAGAGCTTGCAGGTAAAATGATCCTGTTGCCTGATTTTCTTTGCGAAATCATCACTGACGTGTTGCAAGAGCATCAGATAAAGACGATACCTTACGCTGTTAATAAAGATTTTTCTTTTTCTTTTTCTAAAGAAGTGGTGGAAGCGAGTGATGCGATTTACCTGATTCGATACTTTGGTATGAACACTACGGCGCTTTGCCGGGCGATTTGCGATGCTCAAAAGCCTTTGATCATCGATGACGTGTTTGGGATTGAGCCCCCCGTCATAGAGACGCAACAGCCTTGGTGCTACTTTAATAGTTTGAGAAAAATATCGCCCATTGCGGACTACAGCCAGTTGATATCAAACCAGCCTTTGGTGTCGATTCAGCTTGGATTTCTGCCTGAGTTTTCTCAAGCAAAATACCAAGCGAAAAGTCTTAAAGCTGACTGTCTTTTGCATGGTAAAGGTGAGGAACAAGCGTATTTGGCGCTTTTCAATCAGGGTGAATTGCTCCTCAATGCAACCAAAACCATTTTCCTACCAAGTGCGAAAAGCAGCGTATTAGTGAACGAGTTTTATCGTCAAGCATCCCTGGAGTGCGAACTTAGGCTGCAAAACCTAGCGACCGCGAAATCGATATTACCCGTTGAACTCTATGCTGATGCCCCGATAGACTTTCCAAGTTTTTTACCAATCTTGCTGCCTCAGAGAGATAAGGTAAGACATGGGTTAACGGCACACCAAATATTTTTAGCCGTTCACTGGCCTGAAGTGGAAGGGATGCCAAATTCGCTCAGTGATTCTATCTTATCACTCCCTCTTGACTCGCGTTATTCGTCAGAGGATATCGCCTTCGTATGTCATAGAATTTTGGAGTTGATGGATGAGATGTGAATTACAACTATGTTTAGCGCAAGAGAGTGACTTTGAAGCATTTCTGACTCTTAAGTCGGAGCCTGTGAATATTTTTTGGTCTGGATTTTCTGCATCTCCAGTTAAAGAAAAGCTTCAAAGACATTTTTATAACGCTTTAAACAGTGAAACGAGAGAAGTTTACCTGCTCAAGGAAGAAGGAGAGGTACTGGGTTATCTCTACATTGATCATTGTGATAAGACCTACGTGGCGGAGTTTGCTTATGGAGTATCTCAGCATCATGCGGGACGAGGGCTGGCAAAACGTATGATTGGTATGGGTTTATCGTTGTGTGAAGATAAATATACGACCCAAATTGCTTGGATTGCAGATATTAATATTATGTCTATAAAATGTGCAGAGTCGTTAGGTTTTTTACGCAGTACAGAATTCGAATATCGACAGTTGGAGCAATTCTCAGAACAAATTAAGTTCTACAAATACTGTCGCCACACATAATAAGGCAGCGTTATGAGCCATAATTGGGAAAAAATCTTAGTTTCTTCTTCAGATACTATCCGTTCGGTATTGCGAACCATAGATCAACAAGCCTTTAAGCTTGCACTGGTCGTTGATCGAGAAGATAAGTTACTTGGAACTGTCAGTGACGGTGATATTCGCAGGGCCATTTTGAGTGATGCTTCATTAAAAGATGAAGTGGCGACCGTGATGAATACCAACCCAACCACGGCTGATACCAGCATGACTCGTGAGAGTATTTTATCGCTGATGGAGAGAAGGGAGCTTCATTCAATCCCTGTTCTGAATAATCAGG
The DNA here is from genome assembly GCF_001995405.1 of Salinivibrio sp. AR640. NCBI lineage: Bacteria > Pseudomonadati > Pseudomonadota > Gammaproteobacteria > Vibrionales > Vibrionaceae > Salinivibrio > Salinivibrio sp. AR640. The sequence goes on from NZ_MUFD01000011.1 coordinate 81,924, forward strand.
TGGTCGTCGGGTTAGAAACTCTGCATGGCTTATTGCATAAGCCGCAATATGAAAACCCTGTCTTTTTGATGGCGGGAGGGTTTGGTACACGCCTGAAACCTCTGACAGACAACTGCCCAAAACCGCTCCTGAAAGTGGGTGAGCGGCCAATCTTGGAAACCGTGATCCTGAGCTTTATTCGCTCGGGCTTTACCAACTTTTATATCTCGACCCATTACTTGCCTGAAATGATTCAAAACACGATTGGAGACGGTTCTCGGTGGGGAGTGAAAATTCAGTATATTCATGAAGACACGCCATTAGGGACGGGGGGGGCTCTTGGGCTGTTACCTGAAGACTTGCCTGATTTGCCTGTGATTGTAATGAATGGAGACGTGTTGACAAAGATTAACTTCGAAGAAGTTCTCGCTTTCCATAATAGCAAGCAATCCAATGCGACTATGTGTGTGCGAGAGTTTGAGTATCAAGTGCCGTTTGGGGTCATAGAGGCAAAAGACCTAAAGATCACCGACATCGTTGAAAAACCAACGTATCGTTTTCATGTCAATGCGGGTATCTATGTCATTAACAAGTCACTTATTTCGCAAGTTAAAAAAGAAGAGTACCTAGATATGCCAACCTTATTTGAGTCGCATATCGGCAATGATGCTCATGTCTACCCTTTTCACGAATATTGGTTGGATATTGGCCGCATGGATGACTTCAAACGCGCGCAAGTTGATATTTTGACCTTAAGTCTTTAATAAGAATGAAAATACTAGCAATTGTGCCTGCGCGAGGTCGAAGTAAGCGCCTGCCGGGAAAAAACATCAAACGCTTACATGGAAAGCCATTGATCCAATGGGCGATTGAGTCGGCATCAGGCATCTCAGCAATCAGCCGTGTTATTGTCTCTACAGACTGTCCTGAAATTGCGGATATTGCGGCACAATCTGGGGCGGAAGTTCCATTTCTTCGTCCAGAAGAGTTAGCCAGTGATACCAGCTCTAGCACGGATATGATCAAACATGCATTGCGTCATTACGAAGCGCAAGATGAGCACTTTGACTACGTGCTCCTGCTTCAACCAACCTCGCCTATTCGCAACGCGCGGCATACTCAAGAGGCTATTGACTTGTTGAGAGAGAAACAAGCCGATGCTGTTGTATCGGTGTGTGAGTGTGATCACTCACCATTGTGGTCTGGTACGCTACCAGACGATCAGTCGATGGACGGTTTCATTCGGCCTGAACTGAAAAACACTCGCAGTCAGGATCTGCCCGATTACTTTCGCCTAAACGGGGCTATTTACATCACGAAGGTCTCGCGCTTCTTTGAAGAGAGTTCTTTATTCTTGTCATCTAATATCTATGCCTATGTTATGGATGGAGAAAGCTCTGTTGATATTGATCATGAGCTCGATTTCTTGTTGGCGGAAACGATTTTGAAATATAAGGACAATTATGAATAACGTACTAATTATCGGAGCTGGCCAACTGGGTAGTCGCCATTTACAGGGGGCGCTGGTCAGCAGCAAAGCCTTAAACCTGACTGTAGTGGACTCATCTGAAGCGTCACTTTCTGTTGCGCGTGAGCGAGCAGGACAGGTAGAGCAGGGCAATGAGCAGAGTCAGGTGACTTACCAAACAGAGATGCCAAGCCATCAATCGTTTGATGTGTGTTTGATCGCGACTGCAGCGCATGCTCGCGCACATGTAACAAAATATTTGTTGGCGACCAATACGGTTATCCACATCATTTTCGAAAAAGTCTTGTTCCAAGCGCTGGCGGATTATACCGAGATTGACGCGTTACTTGAAAGCAGTAAAACCACAGGCTGGGTAAACTGCCCTCGTCGTGTTTTCCCAACGTACATCGCTCTGAAAGAGACGCTTTCACCAGATACACCAATTCATATGGATGTATCTGGGCATGGCTGGGGTATGGCATGTAACAGTATCCACTTCCTCGATCTGTTTGCGTACTTATCGGGTCATTCAGAGCTGAAAGTGACCAAATCACAGCTAGATGACGCTTTGATTGAGAGTAAGCGTGCTGGCTTTTATGAAGTCACGGGCGAGATTGAGTTTAGTGCGGGGCCACACACAGTACGTGTTCACAGTGGCTTGGACACAACACCTTCACTGGATCTCGTACTGACACAAGGTACGGACAAGCATATCGTGAATGAAGTGGGTGGAACATGGCAGCATATCAGTTCAGAAGAAACGATGACTCACCCGCACGCGCCGCTTTACCAAAGTCAGCTGACAGGTCCAAGTATCGACGCACTGCTCGATGAAAGCCAGTGTGCTTTAACGCCATATAAAGAATCGAGTGAGATCCACTCGCCTTATATTGAAGCCTTGTTACAGCACATGTCTAAAGTGCTAAAGCGCGACCTCGATATTTGTCCAATTACCTAAAGTAGGAGTAATACATGATTTGGTTGGTAGGAGCAGGCTTAATGTCTGTGGACTATGCGAAAGTATTGGATGCACAGCAACGCGATTATATTGTGATTGGCCGTGGCCAATTGTCAGCAGATAAGTTTACGGCGAAAACAGGAAAAGAGGTCGTTGTTGGCGGCTTAACACAGTATGTGGCAAGCTCACCTGAAATCGCGACGCACGCTATTGTGAGTGTGGGGGTAGAGCAACTGTTTGAAACGACCAAGCTATTGATACAGTGTGGAGTCAAATCTATTCTAGTAGAGAAGCCAGGTGCTATTACGTTACCTAATATAAAATCGCTAGTAGAGTTAGCGAGCAGATTTAATGCAGATGTTTACATTGCTTACAACCGTAGGTTCTTCGCATCAGTCCTAGAATTGAAAAAACGTATACTTGCAGAAGGAGGTGTTAGGTCGTTCAACTTTGAGTTCACAGAATGGGCTCATGTGATTGGGAAGTTAGACAAGCCGAAAAGTGTTCTTGACAAATGGTTCCTAGCAAATTCTAGTCATGTAGCGGATTTAGCGTTTTTTCTTGGGGGTAAACCTAAAGAACTTTCAAGCTTTACAAAAGGCAATCTAACTTGGCACTCTTCTTCATCAGTTTTTGCTGGTGCTGGTTTGAGTGAGTTGGGCGCAGTATTTAGCTACTGTGCGAATTGGGAATCCGCAGGACGTTGGTCTGTAGAAGTGCTAACTTCTGAAAATCGCTATGTGCTCAGACCTATGGAAGTTTTACAGGTTCAGCAGCGCGGTACGATATCTCTTAATGATGTTGATATTAATGACAATCTGGATGTTGAATATAAACCCGGCTTATACAAGCAAACTAAAACATTTATTAGAGGAGATCGTTCAGATCTTTGTCGTCTAGAGGAACAACTTGAACTTTTTCCGCTCTATGAAAGAATGGCTGGCTACTAGTTTAAACTAAGATATGAATGAAAAGAAATATATCAGTTTTGATATTGATGGTGTATTAAACGATTATCCCTTATGTTGGTTGATTTATCTTAATAATTATTACTTAACAAACTATACTGACATTAAAAAGGCTAGGTTAGAACTTGGTGAAGAGAAGTATAAAAAAGCAAAATATTTATATCGAACCAGTGGGTACAAGCTTAATATCCCTTTTAATTTCGATGGCTTAGAGTTAGCTCTATTTCTTAAAAATCAGGGCTACCATATACTAGTTTCCACTTCAAGGCCTATATATAATCGGTATTATGGTGATTTGAAAAATCTTACATCTCAATGGTTGATAAAGAACAAATTTCCATATGATGAAATAGTTTTTAAAATGGATGAGTTAGTAGAAAGAAAACTATATGAAAGAATTCATCTTCACATAGACGATGAACTGTCATACGCGGAAAAAATGACGAAGCTTGGAGTGAAAAGCATTATCATCAGTAGAAATAAAGTCTTACGTAAAAACACAAATATATTTTACGAAAGTAGTCTGTTGGATGTAATAGATAATTGGAACAGATATAAATGATTTTTTTTTCAATATGTATACCTGCTACTAGGCGTCATAAAACAATATTTTCAACGTTAGTGTCTATCGCAAGGCAAACCACGAGAAATTTTGAGTGTATAGTTACGGTAGGTGAATTTGATAAAAAAACGATCAGTGAAATTGAGCGCTTTTTTTCATCTGATTTTTTTGAAAATAACCATTTTGACTATAAACTTATCACTGAAAGAGATAGTTATATTTCAGAATTAGAAGAGTGGAATGAGCCTGTAAAGTTAGCTAGAGGTAAATATATCGCAATGCTAGAAGGCGATGATGCTTACAGCACCGATTATTTAAAAATAGCTCACGATGTGCTTTCTCTGGACCCAAGTATTGGTTTGTATTGCTCTAGAAATCAAAACGGAGAAATTGATTTTCATGATGGAAAAACTGATTCGAAGTTAGCGAATAAAGCCATATATCAACTGAGATTTACTCCACCACCATCACAAACGATTTTTATACGGCTAGATGAAAAAAAACAGCCGTTTTATTATACAATAGACCAATATGTCTATTCTCCTGAAATTGAATTGTATAGAAATGTTACTCATTCCGGATTTAATGTATATAATGACAAAAAAAACTTAGTTATCAGACACATATCGACTAACCAAAATAAAGGTATCTTATGGTTTTATCATCAGGATGCATGTCATTTTGTCAATAAATTTAGGCATGAACATGATTTTATAAATGTCGTCAAAGCTAGTATAGCATTGAGATCTAGAATGTGGCTTGCCATAAAGAAGTCCTTAAAAAAAGGAAAACTCCCTGATCATAGATTATTGTTGGAAATGCTATCACTAGAAGTTTTTATGTACCTTTTAGGTAGAAAGTATAAATATGAAGT
>NZ_MUFD01000011.1:86804-87861 GCF_001995405.1 Salinivibrio sp. AR640
GGTCTTTGGTTAGCTAAATACAAAGATATTGAAATATACTACGATAGTAACTTAGAGAAAGAAAGAGTTCGAATAATGCTTTCTTCTATATTAAATGAGCAAAGCTATGATCTCTCGAATAGTTCTCCACATCAATATCTGAGTATCGATGAAGTTCATTCAAACGATGTCATTTATGATGTTGGAGCTGCTGAAGGGTACCAGTCAAAAGTTTGGTCAAAGAAAGCAAAGAAAATAGTAGTCTTTGAACCAGATCCCAAACAGATCAATTGCCTAAACAAAACATTTATAAAAGAGATCTCAAGTGGGAAAGTTATTATTATACCGTTTGGTGTATCAAACTTTACAGGACAAAAGCTAATTTTCGGTCAGGAGTATCAGTTCGCGACCCTAAAGGATTTAATTCGCAAATTTTCCTTACCATTACCTACTATTATAAAGGCGGATATAGAAGGGCATGAAATGCAGTTGTTACAGGGAGCCAAAGATATCTTAACAAATGGCAGTGTGCGAATTGTACAAATTGCTACATACCACAGATCTAATGATGAGTATGATATCCCGAATTATCTATCAAAGTTCGGGGGAGTTGGTAAATTTAGTGATGGGACTATTTATTTCAATAGAACATTTGACAATTACACCAATCTACTTATCCAAGAACAATATGAACAGCTATTCCAACCAGTATTTAGAAAGTGTTTGTATACACATTGGTTTAAGTCTTGAAGAATATAGTTAAGTACTTTATGGGCGATACCATCGTGAAGGTTGTAGGTATCGTTTCCTTACCAGTTTATACGACAATTCTTACACCGGAAGAGTTTGGTCGTTACATAATWTTTCTTACTTACCTATCATTATCATCAGTCATTATGACTTTAAATATACAGGCTTCCTCAGGAAGGTATTATTACGAGGAATACTTAGACAAAGAAAAATTCTTATCGTCAGCAATCAATATAGGTGTGATTTTTCTTTCTTTTACATCCATATTTTTGGGAGCAGTACTGTACTTTTTTAACATTGATATAGATATCAGTGCGGAGTGTGTATT
>NZ_MUFD01000012.1:0-86746 GCF_001995405.1 Salinivibrio sp. AR640
GCTTGAGATATAACCCGGATATCCAGGTACAATATCAGCGCCTAATGGAAAACGGTAAAAGTAAAATGCAGGCTTTAGGAGCTGGAATGCGCAAGCTGGTACAGATTTGTTTTGGTGTTGTAAAACATCAAAGCGAATACCACCCGCAAGTGGTTACATAACCCTTTACGGATGGTTCGGAGAGATGGTATCTACGCCAATGGTGCCATTGATGCTTGTCTAGTCTACGTATGATTTGGAAAAGGGAGTACGGAGAAGAGCGAGAAGCAGTGCCTAGGCCCTTTATCTACAGCACCTGTCACGATCGGTGGTAAATTTAACACCGGCGCCAACTTTGGCTTTAATGTCGGAGGCGCGCGGTTTACATTGAATTAATATTTTCACATCGCACTGGCGCTTGTCCGACCTACGCCTGGTTTTTATTTCGGTGGTGCCATTGGTGCTTGTCCGACCTAGGCTTGATTCGGGATCTTGAAAAAGGAGCGCTTCGCTTACAGGATACGCAGAAGAGCGGGGACAGGCACTATACGCTTTTTCCGTATTCCGTATTCCGTCCCCTAGGCTCTTTCTAGTCTCTAGTCTCTAGTCTCTATCTCTCCCAACCCCCTAGTGTGATCTTCCCCTCTCTTTGCTAGTGACTGCGATATCAATAGTCGATCTGCTTCACACCTGTGTATCTTGCTTATGGTGAATTTTATATCGCCGTTTATTATTTATTTAATATCGAAACGTTTCGATGGCGTGTTTTCTGCGAGAAAGCGCGATAAAAGAAGGCGTATCCGCGTTGAGTGGGGTGTAAGCGCTGAATGATCCAATCGAGAGTGAGAAGGTGATGAATGAATAAGCATGGTTTGCTCCATCCAAAGCTCGCACAGCTGGTTACGCAAGTGGGACATACCGATGAGTTTACGGTGTGTGATGCGGGGCTTCCGATCCCAAGCTCGGTGTCGCGCATTGATTTGGCGCTGACTGATGGCGTGCCGAGCTTTATGCAGACGGTCGAGGCGGTGTTAACGCACGCTTGCATTGAATCTGTAGTGATTGCAGAAGAGCTCGCAGTGGTGAGCCCAGCGCTGCACCAAGCGTTGCTTGGGCGATTAGAACAAGAAAATGCTGCACGCCAACAGCCGATAGGGGTGACCACTATCAGCCACGAGGCATTTAAAGCACGTACGGCGCAGAGCCAAGCGGTGGTGCGCACCGGTGAATGTACGCCTTATGCCAATGTGATTTTTCAAGCCGGTGTCACCTTTTAGGTGGGCCTAAGCGAGTAACCACGATGACGCAACCTATCTTACAGCTCAGCCAAGTCGTAAAAACCTTTCCTGGGGTTCGCGCCCTCGATGAGGCAAGCTTGAATGTGTATCCCGGCCAAGTGATGGCGTTATTGGGCGAGAACGGCGCGGGAAAATCCACCTTGATGAAGGTGTTAACCGGGATTTATCGCGCCGATAGCGGTGAGGTGAATTACCAAGGCACACCTGTCTCGTTTAAAGGGCCACGCGATTCGCAGCAAGCGGGGATCAGTATTATTCACCAAGAGCTGAATTTGATCCCAGAGCTGACCATTGCCGAAAACATTTTTCTGGGTCGTGAATTTACTAATCGTTTTGGCAAGATTGACTGGGTCAAAATGGTTGAAGAGGCGGATAAGCTGCTGGCGCGGTTAAATGTCAATGCGCGCGGTTCGACGCCTCTGGGGAGCATTAGCCTGGGCGAGCAGCAGATGGTGGAAATTGCTAAAGCACTGTCGTTTGAGTCGCAGGTGATCATTATGGATGAACCGACCGATGCGCTGACCGACACCGAGACGGCTTCGCTGTTTGCGGTGATCAATGAGTTACGTGCGCAGGGCTGCGGCATTGTGTATATCTCACACCGTTTAAAAGAAATTTTTGAGATTTGCGATCGGATCACCGTGTTACGCGACGGCAAGTTTATTGGTGAGTGTGCCGTCAGTGATACCGATGAAGACGGCCTGATTGAAATGATGGTGGGCCGTAAACTTGCCGAACAATACCCGCGAAGCGACGTCGCCCCTGATGGGATAAGCCTTGAGGTGGAAAATGTCAGCGGCCACGGGGTGGAAGCGGTGAGTTTTCAGCTGCACCGCAGTGAAATTCTGGGTGTATCGGGCCTGATGGGCGCCGGGCGCACGGAGTTAATGAAAATTATCTATGGCGCCATGCCGCGTGAAGCCGGCGTTATTCGGCTTGATGGCAAGGTGATTAATCCGGTCAGTCCGCAAGATGCACTGGCCAATGGCATTGCTTATATCTCTGAAGACCGCAAAGGCGAGGGCTTGGTGCTGGGGTTATCGGTGAAAGACAACATGTCACTCAGCGCGCTCGATAAGCTCACCCATTGGGGCAAAATTCAGCCGCGCGATGAAGTGATGGCGGTGGATGATTTTATTCGTCTTTTTAATATTAAAACCCCGCATCGTGGTCAAATTATTGGCAACTTGTCGGGCGGTAACCAGCAAAAAGTGGCGATCGCCAAAGGGCTGATGACCAAGCCGAAAGTGCTGATTTTGGATGAGCCGACGCGTGGTGTCGATGTGGGCGCCAAAAAAGAAATTTACCAGTTAATTAATCAATTTAAAGCCGAGGGCATGAGCATCATCTTGGTGTCGTCAGAAATGCCCGAAGTGCTTGGCATGAGTGATCGCATCTTAGTGATGCACGAAGGCCGCGTGTGCGGTGAATTTGGTGCCAAGGACGCTAACCAAGAAACTCTGCTTGCCTGTGCGGTAGGCAAAGATGCCAATGAGGATGCAGCATGAGCTCAAATGCAGTCAATAAGTCCCAGCCGTCAGAGGATGGACGCAAACCTATGTTCAGCAAAGCCTGGTTAATTGAGCAAAAATCACTGATCGCCTTGTTGGCGCTGATCGTGGTGATGTCATTTTTAAACAGCAACTTTTTCATGGTCGATAACCTGCTCAATATCCTGCGCCAAACCTCGGTGAACGCGATTATCGCGGTGGGGATGACGCTGGTGATTTTAACCGCGGGTATCGATTTGAGCGTCGGCTCGGTGCTGGCATTGTGCGGTGCCTTTGCCGCGAGTCTGATAGCAGTCGAAGTGCCGGTGTTGATCGCAGTGCCCACCGCTTTGTTTGCCGGCGCAGCAATTGGTGCCATGACTGGTGTGGTGGTGGCTAAAGGCAAGGTGCAGGCGTTTATTGCCACCTTGGTCGCAATGACGCTCTATCGTGGCGTGACCATGGTGTATACCGATGGTCGCCCCATTTCCGCGGGCTTTACTGAAACGGCGGACGCCTTTGCATGGTTTGGGACCGGTTATTTATTGGGTATTCCCGTGCCCGTGTGGCTGATGGCCATCGTCTTTATCGGTGCCTGGTACTTGCTTAATCATACCCGCTTTGGCCGTTATATCTACGCACTCGGTGGCAACGAGTCAGCGGCGCGTCTGTCTGGCATCAATGTCGATCGGATTAAAATCGGTGTTTACAGCCTTTGCGGCATGCTTGCCGCGCTGGCGGGGATCATCGTTACTTCACGTCTGTCCTCTGGCCAACCGACTGCTGGCACTGGCTATGAGCTTGACGCGATTGCGGCGGTGGTACTGGGCGGCACCAGCCTCATGGGAGGTAAAGGCAAGATCATGGGCACGCTGATTGGTGCGCTGATTATCGGCTTTTTGAACAACGCCCTTAACCTGCTGGACGTGTCGTCTTACTACCAAATGATTGCCAAAGCCGTGGTGATTTTACTCGCCGTGCTGGTGGATAACAAAAACAAATAGCTTGTTGGGACAGGTAGCTTGTTGGGACAGGCACTTTAGCTTGTCGGGACAGATAGCTTGTCGGATAGCTTGTCGGGACAGACACTTTTATTTCTGTTTGATTAGCAATTAAAAACAATACCCTACAAACACAAAAGGACTGAACGCATGAAAAAACTGACTACTTTGATTACCACCGCGCTTTTGTCGTCAACGCTTAGCATCAGTGCGCAGGCGGAAGATAGAATGGCGATCGTGGTCTCAACCTTAAACAACCCATTTTTTGTCACCATGAAAGAAGGCGCGGAGCAAAAAGCGCAAGATCTTGGCTATGAGCTGTTGGTGCTCGATTCGCAAAACGACGCCAGTAAAGAGCTGTCGAATGTGGAGGATTTAACCATTCGTGGTGTGAAAGCCATCTTGATTAATCCCACTGATTCGGATGCAGTCTCGAATGCAATTCGTATTGCTAATCGCGCTGACATTCCGGTGATTACGCTAGACCGTGGCGCCAGCCGTGGGGAGGTGGTGAGCCATATTGCCTCTGATAACGCGCAAGGCAGTAAAATGGCGGCGGAATTTATCATGGGTAAAGTCGGTGAGCGTGCCAAAGTGATCCAGCTTGAGGGCATTGCCGGTACGTCGGCAGCGCGTGAGCGGGGTGAAGGCTTTATGGATGCGATTGAAGGTACGGATGTAGAGTTACTGGCCAGTCAGCCAGCGGATTTTGACCGTACCAAAGGTCTGAATGTGATGGAGAACTTGCTTGCTGCGTATCCAGAGGTGCAGGCGGTGTTTGCACAAAACGATGAAATGGCGTTTGGCGCGTTGCGTGCGGTGCAGGCATCAGGCAAAGATGTCACCATTGTGGGCTTTGATGGCACTAAAGATGGCATTGCTGCAGTAGAACGTGGCCACTTGGCAGCGACTATCGCTCAGCAGCCGGGTATGATTGGTGAGCTCGGTGTTGAAACGGCGGATAAAGTGCTGAAAGGCGAGTCAGTCGACAGCTATATTCCGGTACCGCTTAAAGTGATCAGTCAAGAAACGATCGCTGAATAAGGGTCGCACGGGAAGATACAATAATAAGCACCGTCTGGCCCAGTGTGTTGGACGGTGCGCGATTGATTGAACGGTAAGGAAGGGTAATGAGTCCATTAGTTGTGCTCGGCAGTGTTAATGCCGATCATGTTTTACGCGTCTCCAGTTTTCCGCGTCCCGGAGAGACATTACACGGTCGAGATTATGCGGTGATTGCGGGTGGCAAAGGCGCAAATCAAGCGGTGGCGGCGGTGCGTTGCGGTGCGGATGTCGCCTTTATTGCCAGTGTGGGGGACGATGCCTTTGGCCAGCAGATTCGTCAGTGTTATGCGCAAGAGGGGATGGATATCAGTGCGATGAAGGTACAGGCGAATACGCCGAGCGGGATTGCGATGATTCAAGTCACTGATCAAGGTGAGAACAGTATCGCGTTATCGGCGGAGGCCAATGCGGCGCTGACAGCGGAGGCCATTACCGCCGATCTCGATACGATAGCCCAAGCCGATTACTTGTTGATGCAGTTAGAAACGCCGATGTGCGGGATTGAAAAAGCGGCTTTTCATGCCAAAGCGTCAAATACCCAAGTGGTGCTTAATCCGGCCCCTGCGGCTTCTTTGAGCAATGCGCTCTTGGCGGCGGTCGACATTATCACGCCGAATGAAACAGAAGCACAAAGTCTGACGGGTATTGTGGTGACAGATTCTGAGAGTGCGCAAGCGGCATCAAATGTGCTGCACCAAAAAGGGATTGAGACAGTGCTGATCACTATGGGTAAACAGGGCGTGTGGCTGAGTGACAAAGCGCGAAAGGAAGGGAGATTAATCCCGGGTTTTGTTGTCGATGCTGTGGATACCACCGCCGCTGGCGATACCTTTAATGGCGCACTCGTCACTGGATTGATAGAGGGACAGACACTTGATCAGGCGATTCGGTTTGCGCATGCCGCGGCCGCTTTATCCGTCACTCAGCGCGGCGCACAAACGTCGATTCCCTCGCGCGTGGATATCGATGCGTTTTTAGCCCATCAAGATGCCTAATCTTCATTTCAACCTTGGTAGCGGAGCGCGATAAATGGCGACCATGAAAGATATAGCCAAACGGGCGGGCGTGTCGACGTCGACGGTCAGTCATGTGATTAACAACACCCGCTATGTCAGTGAGACGATTGCTGAGAAGGTTAACCAAGCTGCGAAAGAGCTCAACTACTATGCTCCCTCGGCATTGGCGCGCAGTTTAAAAGTCAATCGTACTAAAACGTTTGGCATGCTGGTGACAACCTCTACCAACCCGTTTTTTGGTGAAGTGGTAAAAGGCGTCGAGCGCAGTTGTTACCACAATGGTTACAGTTTGATTCTGTGCAACACGGAAGGTGATGCTGAACGCATGCGTGCCTCGATTGATACGCTGCTGCAAAAGCGGGTCGATGGCTTGATTTTGATGTGCTCCACCTTGGAAGGGGAGCGGATTGAAGGCTTTGATCGTTATCCGGATATTCCTGTGGTGGTGATGGATTGGGGGCCGATTGATTTTGCCTGCGATAAAATCCAAGACAATTCCTATCAAGGCGGCTATTTAGCGACCCAGCACTTGATTGATTGTGGTCACCGCCAGATTGGCTGCATCAGTGGGCCTCTTGTTAGGTATCAAGCGCAAATGCGTTTTCAAGGCTTTAAAGATGCACTGCGCGATGCTGGACTTGCTGAAAATCCACATTGGATGGTGGAAGCGGACTTTGAGTGTGAAGGCGGCTATCAAGGTTTGCAGGCGATTGCTGAGTGTGGATCCTTACCCACCGCCATTTTTGCAGGCAATGACATGATGGCGATGGGCGCGATCAATGCTGCTAACGCGCTAGGGATTTGCGTACCCGATGATCTCTCTATTATTGGATATGATGATATTCACTTGGCTAAATTTATCTCGCCCTCCCTGACTACCATTCACCAGCCCAAATATCGTCTCGGTCAAGCAGCGGTCGAAACGCTTCTTAGTAAACTTGATGCCCCTAATAGTGAAAGCCAAACGGTGCAGCTAGAGCCAACGCTGGTGGTGCGCGAGAGCGTGAAGCGGGTTTAGCTACCAGGGACAGGCACTTTTAAGCAGCAGCTACTGCAGCTACCAGGGACAGGGGCTATCGGGGACAGACACTTTAAGCTAACGGGAACTAACGGTAGGGAACTAACGGGACAGGCACTTTTATGATTGCTCTAGCGGGCTGAGGGGGAAGTCGTTATGATGCCTGTCCTCAATGGCCAACCGGTAAATCCCTTCGTTATGTTTTCAATTGTCGACCAAAACCAACACTTTGTGGTGATCAATAAGCACCATGGCGTTAGCGTGCAAAAAGAGATCGATGAAGCGGCACTGTTGCCTGCGGTCGCGGCGTATATTGGGGTTGAGAAGGTCTACCTTGTACATCGTTTAGATAAGATGACGTCGGGCTTGCTGCTGCTGGCAACGTCCTCTCATGCGGCGTCTGTCCTCTCAGGATTGTTCGCGTCACGCGAGATAGAAAAGTGCTATTTGGCATTAAGTGCGAAAAAGCCGCGTAAGAAACAGGGATTGATTGTCGGCGATATGGGTAAAGGTCGGCGAGGCAGTTGGAAGTTGCTTGCCAGCAAAGATAACCCTGCGAGGACGCGTTTTATCTCTATTGCAGGCGGTGAGGGGAAACGCCTTTTTCTCTGTCGGCCTTACACGGGTAAAACCCATCAAATTCGCGTGGCGATGAAAAGTATTGGCTCACCGCTTATCGGTGATGATTACTATGGCGGCGAGCCTGCCGATCGTGGCTACTTACACGCTTATGGGCTGCAATTTACCTGTCGTTTTGCCGACGACCAACCGGATAAGCACTACAGCTATGTGCTGCCCCCGAGCCAAGGCGAGTTGTGGCCTACTTTACCTGTGGAGTGGGAGCAGCCTTGGTGCTTAATTAGCTAGCACAGCTGGGTGCATTGATAGCGTTATTGAGGATTTGTCGGCCGCGGGTATCGCGAACCAAAATGGTATAGCTGATACCACTGTCTAACATACTGCGTATGTCGCTATCTTGGCAATAACGACGTTTTAAACCGGAAAAGAGCTCTCCTGGTGCTTTTTTGGCATTCTTATCCAGAAGCGTCAGCTCGATGATGGCATCTTGCGCACGTGCTCGAACCAGTGAGTAGCCTTCAATATCCATCGGCAGTAGCTGTGCAATCATGTCTGCACGTTGGATTGCGGCTTCTGCGGCTTGGTCATGCTGGGGGCTGCTACATGCACTGAGCACTAGCCCCAGGCAGGCCATCATCAGTATTTTTACATATCGCATTAGGCTGGGTCCTGCGGAAGCACTTTTTTGAACGGTTTTACGGTCACTTCAGCATAAACGCCAGCGGCTACATAAGGGTCTTTGTCGGCCCATGCCTTTGCGGCTGATAGTGACTCAAACCAGGCAATAACGGTCGAGCCCGTAAACCCAGCTTCGCCTGGCTCGTCGCTGTCAACGGCAGGGTTTGGCCCGGCAATCATCAAGCGGTTTTCTTTTTCCAGTTGGTGTAAGCGTTCAAGGTGTGCGTCACGCGCTTGCTTGCGTAGCGGTAGGCTGTTCTCGAAGTCTTGTGAATAAATGAGATACCACATCGTTGTTGTCCTTGATAGATGTTAATAGCCACTAGGATACAGAGTCCAGATTTCTGAGTACAGTGTATTAGTGAGTGTATTAGGGGGACAGGTACTTAAGCATCTAAAGTGTCTGTCCCCCCAACAAGCTAGAATCAAACCTGAATATCCCTTTACCTTCCTGTTACTGGAAGGCTTATTCTTCTGGGAAAACGGTCAGGAGATAATATGGGGTGCTGCAATCAGTCCCCAGAAGGTGGGTCCAAAGGGCTAAAGCCGCTCTTAAAAGCGGTAGGTATTTTGTTCGTGTTTATAATGGTGCTGGCTTATTGGGTAGGGTAGATTTTCAGGCTAGTATGACGATTCCTTTACGCATTGATGCGTGTTTTAGTGCTAGCCTCAACGATTTGGGATCATGACGCCTGTCATGCGTTTTAGGCCCAGTGTCGGTAATACGGCTTGGATACTCGACAGTGAGCCCACAACATTTCCGCACTCTAAATGATCGCATGTGGCCAACCAGGTTTCACTCGACATATTCAGCTGTGTGAGTAGGGGAGGCCGCTGATTTGAGCCCGCGTCTTGTCCCTTGTAGCAGGTCCATTCAACAAGTGCTAAATAGTCCATTAGCCGAAACGGAATGCCGTCGGGCATAGATTTCCTCGGATTTCCTGCAAAGGCGAATAAGCCTGCTGGGGTCGCTTTGTTTTGCTCGAGTGATTCAAGTCGCTTTTTTATCGATGTGTAATTCGAATGCTTGGGCTGTTTGGCGATACCTGCTCTCACGGGGTTTAAATCGACATAGGCCATTGCCGCAGCCAGAGCTTTGTCATCCAACAAGGCCTGACTTTTAAAGCGTCCCTCCCAAAAATGCCCCGTGCATTGATCTTCTCGGTTCGCTTGCGCTGAAATATATTGATTGAGCAGCTTCATAAACCAACTGACAGACATCAAACGCTCGCGCCAGCTCTCAATGATCCGACAGCACGCTTTGTACTCCGATTTGGAGAGAGATTCTCCCTGACGAAAACGTTGGATGAGTACTGGAGCCTGGTGAAAGGCTAGCCAGCGGTCGATAACGTCGGTATTTGTCAGGGATTGGGCGGCTTTTGCATTGATATTTAGGACAACGTGATAATGATTGCTCATAATGGCGTAAGCGCAGATATCGATGCAAAAAGCTTTGGCTAGTGTAAGTAAACGCGTTTCTATCCATGCGCGACGATGCTCATAGCTTTTTTGCGATTGAGCGTCATAGCCACACAGGAAAGAGCGGCGCACGCAGCGTGAGACGCAATGATAATAGGGTGTGGCTGCTAGGTTCACTAAAGATGCGCGAGCTTTAGTCATCGTCAGTCCCTTTTGGTAGATGGGTGTATGTAAAAGGTACTGTATAAATAAACAGTTATCATCTTTTCTGGCCTGGTTTTTCGTGACAGTACAAGAAATACTGTAACTGTGAGATTGGTTAGTTACTAAAGGCGTCTGTCCCGATTAGTAAACAACGAGGACAAGCGGGCTATAAAGCAAACTACCAGGACAGTCACCAAGAGGTGTTTGTATCCGGCGAAAACTAAAAGTGCCTGTCCCCACAAAGAGAAGCTGCCATAAGAAGTTAGGCAGGGGCGCCGCTGTGAAAGCGGAATTGGCTGTCGGGCGCTTGGATCAACTCTGCTTCGCGCTCGCCGATGGTTTGGATACGGTCGCGAATGTCTTCGCCGGCGATGGTTTCTGCGAGCGTCAGGTAATCTTGATAATGGCGTGCTTCCGAGCGCAGTAGCGAGATGTAGAACTTTTGTAGTTCATCATCGAGGTGTGGGGCGACTTTGGCAAAGCGCTCGCAGGAGCGTGCTTCAATGTAGGCGCCAATAATCAGTTTATCGACCAAGGTTGCCGGTTCGTGAGTACGTGCCGCGCGCATTAATCCTTTGGCGTAGCGACCTGCTTCTAACGGTTGATAAGGAATACCGCGTGCGTCCATGATTTCAATCACTTGCTCAAAGTGATGAAACTCTTCTTTGATTAACCGGACCATTTTATCAATCAAGGCTTGGCCGTGGGCAAACCCCGCTTTAGGGGTTAAAGGCGCACTGAGACCGTTTTTGCGCGCGTGGAAGATCCCATCGCGAATGCGGCGATAAACAAAGTCTTCATAGGGTTTGGCCCATGCCAGCAGTTGCTCGCCACTCGCCGCGTCAACCGCATATTTACGGATCAACCACATCGCGGTTTGGCTGGCTTTTAATTCGCAGTTTGCGTGATCGCGCAAAAGAATCGATTGATTGTCAGGCTGAATGGCCGCGTCAATCCAACTGTCGGGGGTTTGACAGTGCAGAAAACCATGAATAGGGGTGAGTAGGGTATTAATTTCTTGGCGTAGCATGCCGAAAACACTCTCAGACTGACAACAATGGCTGGGCATTATAAACAGATGGGATGCGAGCGCAAAGAGCTGGCAGCGCAGGAAGCACTGCCAGGTGGGCGAATTCGGCCTACTTGTTCGATGCCCAAGGGGAACGGTATTGAATACCGAACTTGTCTAAACGCGGTAATTGCGCTTTGAGTCTGGCCAGATAATCGAGCCAGTCACGGCGCTCACTGTGGCTCCAGGCCGCTTCCGCAATGGCGGTAAGCCTTGGAAACACCATGTAATCGAGCCTGTCCTGATTGGTGATCAGTTCACTCCAGAGTGCACATTGTACGCCTAGCATATGCTCACGGGCGGGATCGTCACTGGCGAGGCTTGCAAGCGGCTCATATTGGTAGGCTTTTTCTAGTGGCGTGACGCCCGCCCAGTCGAGACCGGGCTCGGTGGCAGCATAATCTTGCACCATATCGAGATAGGTCGCCTGACCGGGGGTCAAAATCACATCAAAACCATGCTGCGCACAATGCAGTGCGGCATCTTCGCTTTGCCATGAATAGATCACGGTGTTTTTGCTGACTTTATCGCCGTGCTGCACTTCTTCCCAGCCAACCATACGTTTGCCCAAGGCGCGAAGCTTTTGCTCAGCATAGGTCAGTATTTGTCCCTGTAGCGAAGCGGTCGTTTCTCCGTTCATGCGTCTGTCCCGATAAATTTGGCTATCCGTCCATACTCCGTCAGGGACTTCATCGGCACCAATATGAACCCATGAGGCGGGGAAAAGCTCGGCGACTTCACTTAATACCGTATCTAAAAATCGATACGTGCCATCAAGGGCTGGCGATAATACGTTATCGGTATAGTGCTGTACGCTGCGGTAAGTCGAGCGATCGTCGGCATCGTGTAGCCAATCAGGCAGTGCTTTGATGGCTGCGCGACAGTGACCGGGAATATCAATTTCTGGAATGACGGTAATACCGCGGGCTGCGGCGTATTCAATCACGTCACGTACGTCTTCTTGGCGATAATAACCTTCGTGACGTTCTGCAATGTGACTGAACTGCGGAGCAAGGCGGGTATTGGGGCCGCGTTGACTCCCATAGCGCGTCAATTCAGGCAGGGCTTTAATCTCCAGTCGCCAGCCTTCATCGTCGGTTAAATGCCAGTGAAAGGTATTGAACTTAAAATAGGCTAACTGGTTAATCAGTCGCTTTACCGTGTCGACTGAATGAAAATGGCGTGCACAATCGAGCATCATTCCTCGGTAAGCGAAGCGTGGTACATCGCTGATTTTGATTGCTGGTATTCGAAGCTGTGTGTCTTGCTCTTGGCAAAGTTGCAACAGCGAGGCGCAGCCGTGAATAAACCCGCGCTCAGCACAGGCTTGGATAACCACGCCTTGGTCGGTGACGGTGAGCTGATAGGCCTCATCACGGTGTGTGATATCTCGAAGTGCAGAGTCGGGTAAAGGCCGTAAGATAATGGCATGATCGCCAGTGACCGCATCTTGGTGGCGTGGGTCGAGTGCAATATCAGCTTGCGGATACATGCGAACCCATTCGTTGCTTAGCCACTGCGCGGCGGGAAGCGCCTGTGAATCCACCGCGATTAACGGTGTTGTGGGTGAAAGCGTAAAGTATCCTGGCTGGTGGCGCACCGATTTGGGCACCGGAATAATGGCGTGCTCGGCGGGATGAACATCTGGAATCGTTGATCGTGTGGTATGAGTGTGTGCCAAGTTAATGGGAGTGAGCATCACTGAATATTGCTCGCCATTGGCATAGAGCAGTGCATCTTTAAAGCCCGCACAAAGAAACCGTAATGGTGGCGTGTGGGCATCAAACTCGATGTATAAGCTTTGATTGGCATCGAGAGTTTGATGCGCCGGTGTAATGACGCAATAGCTGCCAACTTGCTCAATACTGCCTTGTGACAGGGTATTGGGGTTGATGAAGCGATCAAACAATACCGCAATGGACAGCGCTTCCAACGAACGGTCGGTGAGATTATGCAAGGTTAACCCCATTCGGCTGCGCGGCGGGGTGTCATTGGGATACTCGTTGATCACACTAAGATCGAGGCGGTAAGTCATCACGCGTTCTCCTTGTTCGAGTGGCCGTTGCCAACCAGCGTTTGCGCACTGATGGCGAGCATAAACCAGCTTGCATGTGGCAACCACTGCTCGCCCCATCGCCAGTTTTGCGCCATATCATCGCAATATGGCGCGGGGTTGAATGCAATCTGTGTTTCATTCTCCATCCCTGCGGTAATGCCATTGCAGATCCCCCCTTTGGCATTAAAAAAGCCCAAGTGCGGTAGGTAATCTGGATTGTTGTGGCCATGTCCATCGAGCATACAGATATCAAATGGGTTTAAACCGAGGATCCAATTAAGCGCCCGTTGGCTAAAGGTGTGGAGGGCCGCATTCAGCGCATCGTCTTGAATATGGCGCGTGGCATGACACGCAAAGGTTGCCAGGGATCCCAAGCGTGCATTCTCGCCTTGCCACCAATAGCCGGTTTCATTGTGGTGAGGAATAAAGTGACGCACCTGTTTAACGCCATCGACGGGTTTGACGTACTGACGTGGATACGCGAATGGATTATCGGCGGTTTGTGTTAGGCTCAGCTCAAACTGGCAGGCGCGTTCCAATGCTGTTTGTGCGATAGCTTGGTGGTGAGGATCGGTCTCTATATCGAGATAGCGAACTAATGCTAAGCCGGGCAGACCGGCATCAGCGGCATGGTAAAACGGGCGGCCGCCATCAGCATTTGCTGACCAATAATACTGGCAAGTATCATCACTGCGCTGCCGCGCGACCAGCTTTGTCATCCAGCCTCGAGCCTCGCTCAAGAAGGGACAGTCACCGTTCGCACTAATGTGTCTGTCCCCAGAACCTAAAGGTGCCTGTCCCGTTAAATAAGCGTGACTGTCCCCGGTAGGTTGAAAGGTGCCTGTCCCCGGTAGGTTACTGTCCCCGGTAGGTTGCTCCTCGGTAGATTGCCGAGTGGCGTGATGCAACTCACATGCGGCGAGAAGGGCGCAGGTTTCGTCAATAATATTGGGGTCACCGTCATCAAGGTAGTGATGGTTATGTTCAACCAAATGCCAGTAGCCACGAATGGCAGCGTCTAAATAGCGTGCTTGTTGGTCAGGCTCTGAGCAAAGTGAGGCTCTGCTTGCGGCGGCAAGGGCTGCAATCGCCATGCCGCCGCCTTGACGAAAGCCGGCTTGGTAAGCTTCACTCATCACCCCATCTTGCGTCGCGTAAGCGCAAAGGGTGCGGCGCTCCGGATCTTTCGACCATTGATCAAACACCGTCATGTAAAAAAAGCCACTGGGGTGTTGCATACGGAGAAGAAAGTCGGCGCCGTGTTTCGCTTCATCAGCTAAGCGTGTGCGCATAAACGCAGACAGCGTGTCCGAGCTAAATTGGCTGGCAAGATCGGCCAGCCCCCAAGCCAACAGCGGGATTTGTTGCGGATTAAAGTAATTGGCATAGGAAAGGTGGCTCAGGTATTTGCTCACATCCCCAGAGGCATCGTACCAACCGCCGGATACATCCACACGTTCATCAGAGCCAAATACCTTAGCGTGCTGATCCGCGTGTTCATAGATACCGCTACACCGCTGCGATTTAAAGTAATGCAGCAGGTCGGAAAACGTGGTGTGAAACAGGCAATCATCTCGGATCTCAAACGGATGCGAATATACCGGTGTGTCTGTTAATAGCACGAGTTGATAGCGTCCGCGATGCGCAAAGGCAGAAAAATCGAGGATATAAGCCGTGCCCATCTGCCAGTTGTTTAACTGTGTTCCTTGGTGTAATTCAAACTGCGCGACCACTTTATCGAGTGATACTGTGTCTGTCCCACGAACAAAAGTGTCTGTCCCCGTAAATTTTAAAGTGCCTGTCCCGGTAAAATTGTTTGCACTTTCTGCGGCCTCGTTAAAGTGTCTGTCCCCGGAAGAAAAGTGCCTGTCCCCGGAAGAGGAGGCAGTTTTATCGGCAGTGCTAAATGTGCCTGTCCCCTTAAGAAATGTGCCTGTCCCCTTAAGAGGGGGCAGGGCAATCAGTGCTACGGGCGTGCCGGTGAGAAGGTCGCTGTCACTGACGATTACCGCGTATTTGTCACCGTGTAACGAGTAGCCAATGTGATTGGTCAGCACTTGCATGATGGTATCCTTATTGGTCGCTATTGCTCGTACAAATAGCAGCGCACGTAGTGGTTGTCGGCGAGCTTGGTCACGCCGGGTAGCTGTTCGGTGCATTTAGCGGTGGCATGCGGGCAGCGGCCGGAAAAAGGGCAGCCGACGGAATCTGGTGTCCACAGTGGGATCTCACCCTTGTTGCCCTTTAGTTCCTCGTGAATGGATTTGCTGGGGTCGGGTACGGCTGAGACCAATAACTGGGTGTAAGGATGTTGAGGGCGATGAATAATCTCTTCGGTGTCCCCCCATTCGACCATATGGCCGACGTACATCACTGCCAAGTCTTCGGCAATGTAACGCGCGGTGGCAATATCATGGGTGATGTAGAGCAGCGACATTTGCTTCTCCACTTTCATCTCTTCCATGAGGTTAAGCACGCCGGCACGAATCGACACATCCAGCATCGAGGTGGGTTCGTCGGCGAGTACCACTTCCGCGCCTACGGCGATGTTACGCGCTAGGTTTATCCTCTGACGTTGGCCGCCCGACAGCTGGTGGGGGAATTTCTCCGCCGTTTCTTTGGCCGGAGTGAGGCCCACTTGCTCGAGCAGCTCGAACACCCTTTCTTTCAATTGGGCTTTGTCGCGCTTGGCGACTTTTTTGTGGATCAATAACGGACGCGCAATATGGTGAAACACATTATGCGTGGGATTGAGCGAGCCAAAAGGGTCTTGCCAGACCATTTGCAGGCCTTCGCGATAGCGCATCAGCTCATCACGTTTTTTAATGGTGGTGATATCGCGTCCCCGGTATTCAATGCAGCCGTCGGTCGGGGCGTACATTTTGGCGATCATTTTCGCGGTGGTTGATTTGCCCGAGCCTGATTCACCCACCACCGCAAGTCCACGGCCTTTGTACATTTTGAACGAGACATCATTGATCGCTCGCATCATGGGTTGTTTAAGGGCATGGCTATTAATAGGGAAATCTTTCACCACGTTTTTACCTTCAACCAGCAGTTCTCCAAGACCTGTACTCATCACTGACTTCCTCACATTGGCACGATATTAGACTTTTTGTTGGGCGATCGGCTCGCCGTCGTATAGGTGGCAGTTGGAATAACGGCCTGGTTCGATTTGGCGCAGCACGGTTTGGGTGGTTCGACACTGTTCATGCACTTGCGCGCAACGTGCTTGAAAGCGGCAGCCGGTCGGGATTTCGAGTAAGTTGAGCGGATTACCTGGGATACCCACCAGTTGGCGCTTGGGCCCGGTGAGTGAGGGGAATGAGCTGCCCAGCCCTTCGGTGTAGGGGTGATAGGGATTGGTAAGTACTTGTTTGGACGGCGCGACTTCAATCAGCTCACCGGAATACATGATCCCTATCCGGTCGGAAA
This sequence comes from Salinivibrio sp. AR640, assembly GCF_001995405.1. Taxonomy (NCBI): domain Bacteria; kingdom Pseudomonadati; phylum Pseudomonadota; class Gammaproteobacteria; order Vibrionales; family Vibrionaceae; genus Salinivibrio; species Salinivibrio sp. AR640. The sequence continues at coordinate 16,308 of NZ_MUFD01000012.1, forward strand.
ACTCGACCATGAGCGATAAGTCATGGGTGATAAACAGAATCGAAAAGCCAAACTCTTCTTTTAACGCGTAGATTTTTTGTAAGATCTCGCGCTGCACCACCACATCTAATGCGGTGGTGGGCTCATCCATGATGATCATTTTCGGGTTGAGGGCCAGTGCAATGGCAATCACCAAGCGCTGACGCATCCCGCCCGAAAACTGGTGCGGATAATCGGTCAGTCGGCTGGGGTGAATATCGACAATTTCCAGCAAGCCTTGCGCCCGATTGACCGCTTGTTTACGGGTCATATTGGTGTGACGCATTAATACATCGCAAAATTGATCTTCAAGCGTCAGCACGGGATTGAGGGCATTCATGGCGCTTTGAAACACCATCGACATTTCTCGCCAACGAAAATCACGCATGCGGGCATCGCTATAGTTGAGGATATTCTCGCCGTTAAATAGCACTTCGCCGCCGGTGATAAATGCGGGTGGCTTATGCAGACGCATCAGCGAAAAGGCAACGGTGGATTTACCGCATCCCGATTCGCCAGCCAGGCCAAATACTTCACCGGGGGCAATGTCAAAACTGACGTGATCGCAGGCTCGTACATCACCGGCATCGGTAATGTAGTCCACGCACAGATCACGGATTGAGATAAGTGGGGTGCGACTCATGATTTATCTCCACTGATCAGCATGTGTTCGGCAACGGGATTCTCGTCTCGGGCTTTCTTCTCTTGCTGGTTAAGTTTTTTCCAGCGCTTCATCCCTTTTTGCGCACGTAATTGTGGGTTGGCTATTTCATCCACTGCGAAGTTAAGCAACGCAAGGCCTGTCACCAGTAAGGTCAGTGCGATACAAGGTGCGAGCAGCTCCCACCACGCGCCAATCAGCATGGACGAAGAGGTTTGTACGTTGTAGAGCATGATCCCCCAGCTGATGGTGTTGGGATCGCCAAGGCCTAAGAAGGAAATAATTGACTCCATGGCAATGGCATACATCACTGAGCCAATAAAGCTGGCGCCGACAATGGGCACGAGGTTAGGCAAGATCTCGACAAAGGTGATGCGAAAGCGCGACTCGCCCAGCACTTCAGCGGCTTTCACGAACTCTTTTTCGCGCAGGGCAAGGGTTTGTGAGCGAACCACCCGTGCTCCCCACGCCCAGGAGGTACAGCCAATAATGATGGCGATCGTCAGCGGCCCGGCTTCGCCGATAAACGCGGCGAGCACGAACAAGAGTGGGTATTGCGGGATCACCAACATGATGTTCATCGCGGCGGTGAGTACATCGTCAACCCAACCGCCTAAATAGCCGGCGGTAATGCCAATTAAGGTGGCGAGCACACACACGGTGATCCCGGCGCCAAAACCGACTGCCAGTGAAACGCGAGCACCATGGAGTAACTGGGACCAGACATCGCGGCCCATACGGGTGGTGCCGAGGGCATGCTCCGCGTCTTTTGACATTAACAAGGTACGAGGATGGTCTGCTAAGTGGGTGGCGATCCAGCCATCTGGGTTGGCTTGTGCGGCTTTAACCACAAAGCTTGGGTATTCATGCGGGTTACCGGTGCGTTTATCAGGTGCATGCTGGCTTAGCAGTGGAGCGAATATCGCCATTAAGATAAATAAGCCGACAATGATGGAGCCCGCGCGCGCGATTTTGTTGCGCAGAATAAGCGTGAGGAGATCTTTCATGATTCTTTTCCTCCGGTTCGCAGGCGTGGGTCAAGCACTACGTACAGCATGTCAGCAATTAAGTTAAACGAGAGCATAAATAAGGTCATAATCAGCAGCTGGCCTTGCAGGACTTGGTAGTCTCGCGCGTTAATCGCATTCAAAAGCACCGAGCCAAGACCGGGATAGTTAAAAATAATTTCTACAATCAGCTGGCCACCGATGGCGATACCCAGCGACATCGACAGCGCAGTGACACTGGGCAAGAGCGCGTTACGGGCCGCGTAGTTGAAGACCACGCGGTTTTCGCTTAACCCTTTACCGCGCGCCATGGTGATGTAGTCTTCCGCCAGCAGATTAATCATGTTGTTGCGCATGTTGACCAAAAAGCCGCCTACTTGAATGATGGAGGCACAAAAAAGCGGGAGTACGGCGTGATAGGCCACATCTTTAATAAAGGTCCAACTGGTCCAGTCGGGCGTGACGCCTGGCGTGTAGGCGTATCCGGTCGGAAACCATTTCAACCCAATCGCGAAAATAAACAGCGCGAGCATCGCAATGACCACTTGCGGTACCGCTTGGATAATCAGCATGCCTGGGGTGATCATGGCATCGTATTTCCCGCCGCGTTTCCAGGCGGCAAAAATGCCCAAAATCGAGCCCAGTGAAAAAGAGAGCAGCACGGCACTGCCGGCGAGAAAGAGCGACCAGCCAAACGCTTTGCCCAGCAACTCGTTAACTGATAATGGATAAAATTGGATGGAGGTCCCTAAATCCCAGCTCAGCACGTTTTTCATATAGGTGAAATACTGCATATAGAGCGGGCCATCGACAAAGCCCAGCAGTTGTTTCATTGCCTCAATCCGCTCTGGGGTGACTTGCACCGAGGCGTTGGCAAACATCATGGTGACAGGATCACCGGGCATGGCTCGAGGAATAATAAAATTGAGTGTTGCTGCCACTAAAAGGGCAATCATGTAAAAAGTTAGCCGTCGGAAAAAATAACCCATAACCCACACCTTACACAGCGAAGTGGTGATGTTCGTGGCGTGAACACCGTGGAAAAGCGGGCGCACAATGCGCCCGATATTGGTTACTGAACGGGTTTAAGGTCCAGTACGTGGAGAAGACGCTCGGGAATGCCGGCCCAGATAGAGGGGCGACCTTTCGGATTGTCTTCGTTCCACCAACCGGTAAAGCGGGTTGTGTTGTATTGATACATTTGCGCGCCAGAAAGCACCGGAATGGTGACTTGATCCTTGGCGATAATCGCTTGAATTTGGTGAGCAATTTCCAGCTGCTCATCTTTATCCGCGGTTTTGTAGAAGCTGTCTAACAACTTGTCGAGCTCGGCATTTTGGTAGTAGTGCATCGCAAAACGTGGCATGCCATCGCCGTCTTGCAAGTTAGAGTTATACGCACTGTTCCAGTAAGTGTAAGGGTCGGCACCGTGGAAATAGTTGGTGTAGGCCACATCGTAATCGGCTTCGAGCATGGCTTGGTTATACACCGAGAAATCCGGGGTACGTGCTTTTGTTTTGATACCGGCATCGGCAAGTTGCTCAACCGCCAGTTGTACGGTGTTATTAAAGTCAGTCCAGCCATTGGGCGACTGAATTTCTAGCTCAAACGATTTGCCCGATGGTGTTTCAACAAAGCCATCACCGTCTTGATCTGTAAAGCCGGCTTCAGCGAGCAGGGCTTTGGCGCCGTCTAGATCGTAAGTATTGTATTGACGATATTTCTCATGCACTGCGTCGTCTGACCAGGCTTCAAAGGCATAGCCAAGGCCGGATGCAAAGTCATTCACCGTGCCTCCGCCATAAAAAGCGATATCAATGATGGTTTGACGGTCAATCGCCATCGAGAAAGCACGGCGAAAATCGACATTGGTCAGCGCTTCGCGCTTGGCAGGATCGGGGTCATTAAAGTTGACCATAAAGGCCTGAGTGCCGGCAGCCGGATACCAATAGTGATGGTTTGGATTGGCCGCGGCATAGGTGCGATCAATGTCAGGAATAAACGAGGACGTCCAGTCCATTTCGCTATTGATCACCTTACTTAAAAACTGATCGTTATTGGCAATCTGTGGCACACGCAGGCAATCGACGTCGAGATTATCATTATCCCAATAATGCGGGTTGCGGCACTGAATATAGAGTTGCGAGGTAAAGGTATCGACAGTGGTGAAGGGGCCTGACCCGACAGGATTCTCGTTGGTATATGAGGAGGGGTTGTCGATGTTTTTCCACACATGCTCAGGCACCACGGGGACTTTGACAATCTCATAAGGGACGTTCGAATTAGCTTCAGTGAGCTCAAAGCGGATGGTGTAATCATCGACTTTCTTCACATCGTCGATCCACTGGTTAATCCCCGATTGGTCGAGTTCTGGGTTCGCTTTGACCAAATCAAACGAATACACCACATCATCGGCGGTGTAGGCTTCACCGTCTGACCACTTCACCCCTTTACGTAGGGTAAAGATGACACTTTTCAAATCGTCTGCCATTTTGAAACCCGTCGCAATACGATAAACGGGCTCGTTGCCTTGTAGTTCATTAAAGACGACCAAAGGTTCATAGATAAAGTCGGTCGTCGTGTGAAGATAGGTCGATCCTAAATAGGGGTTAAAGTTACGGACGAAGGTATTGAATTCTTTGGGATGAATGGTGAGCTCACTGCGCTCAGCAGCACTTGCGGCAGCACTCATGCTTAACGCACCAATTATTGCAGAGGCAAGTAGGGTCTTGCTGGCAATTCTACTGTTACTCGAAAACATAGCCATTCCTTACTGTTGCTTTCAGTTCACGTGATGGATAGTGGTGAGCTCTTTAATGGACCGCCTGTGAGCTCAATGTTACCGGTTGCTAACGTTCCGCTGTGGTTGTCGTCATGGTGTTATTGCAAGAGGTCGGCCAGCAACTCCCTTCAATAAGCCCCAGTTGCCCCTTTGCTGCAACGGTCGAAATCGTTAAAACCGTAAAAACACCTTTAATCGCCGTTATTTTCGTTAAAATGAAGGGCTTGAGAAGACGATTTTCCATGCAGTTAGTCTCAAAACCGTGAAGCTCATCCTCAATAAACTAAACTTTAAATTATTTATTATCAATTATTTACAGTGTTATCAATTGATATATCGACCCATGTCACACACCTTCCTTCTCTTATTTCTCGTCGAAAAATTTATCTTTATTTTTGTTGTGATAAAGCGCGCACTTTCACTTTTAATCTTGGTTTAGATGGCTTTTAGCCATGCTGAAGAGGAAGATTCATAATGTTGTTTTGTGTCGATTATTAATTTAATAGGAGGGTGATAGTGAGGACAGGCACTTTATTGATTGTGGGGACAGGCACCTTATGACTAAGGTGCCTGTCCCCGTAAGAAAATATCTGTCCCCGGGACTTAAAGTGTCTGTCCCCGGAAGGGGAGGCACTTTATTGCGTTGGTGGGTGTGTTGTTAGTCGTCTAACAGTAGTTGGCGCAGTTGTTGGTAGTAAGATTCTAGCTGAGTGCGGGTAGTGCTACGTTTGTCGCAATGATCGAGGATAAAGCGAATGGAATTCAGCACAGTGCGCCACCTTGGCGTTTTGGGAAGGGTTTCTAGCAAGAGGTACTTGTCTAAAGTGCGCGTTTGTAAGCTGCTACGATCAAGGTATACGCGCCATAAGCCGCTTTGTTCGGCAAAGTCGAACTTGGTTTTGCCGGTGGCTTCTTCCCAGTAATCTAACCCTGCAATCATGGCTTCGACAATGAGCTGCCTACGGGTGTTGATTTTACTTTCTTGTTGATGTTCAGCTTTTTCTGCCAGCGCCTCAAACTCACCGCCCATGGCTTTTAATGCGTCCAGTTGGCGAATGTCGCCGCCTAATGCATACCCAGAGAGGGCTTCAATCGCACTTTCAAGGCTTTGTATACGGGTTTGAGAAACGGGGGCATCGTTGTTGATCACGTAGAGGCTGTCGATATCAGATTCTGCAGGAAAGCGTAACAACATGCCATCAAGGTGCTCAGGCGTTCCGTCAATAAAGGCGGTAAGTGGCCCTTGATAGCGTTCGCTATGTTGGGCGTGGTCGGGGGCGGTAACGAGTGCGTGGCCGTGCATGCGTTTTACGTCTTCTTTATCGCGCTTAAACAAGCGTGCTGCCGCTTCGTTGACGAACCTAACTTGGCCATCACGACTCATGCCGAGCATGGCTTCGGGCGCAAGAGACAGCTGTGAGATCAGCCAAGATTGTGTTTCGAGCAGGCTGGCTTGTTGTTGTGCGCTTTGCTCTAGTGCCTGTTCAAGGCGTTGATTTTCTTGGCGTCGCTGCTCAGCTTGACTTGCGGTTAGGTGGGTGGCAATCCGTGCGGCCAGCTCTCGTTTATCAAAGGGTTTACTGAGGTAATCATTCGCACCCACGCTAAAGCCATAGACCCTGTCATCCGGCTGGTTGAGTGCAGTGAGCATAATGATGGGAAGTGCGGCATGATCGAAGTGTGTCCTGAGTTGCTCGCAGACGTCAAAGCCACTCATTCCCGGCATCAGTACATCCAAAAGTACCAGATCTGGCGGTGTGGCGATCACGTTATCTATCGCAGTGCGGCCATCGCTGGCGGTTGAAACACGGTAGCCTTCCATGTGAAGAAAGCTGGTTAGGATTTGTTGATTGGTCGGCTCATCATCGACAACCATAATATGCAGCGCGTCTTCGGCTGGAGCGGGGACGCTGGCTTCAGCTGGGTGGGGGAAGTGTTGATCCGCGTCTAAGGGGTGGATATGCTCGGACATCGAGATATGCTGATCTGTCTCATCCGTCAATGCGGGCATTTCATGTGCTTTGGCAAGCGTGAAACTGAACGTGGTTCCGACCTGTGGTTGACTACTGACATAGAGTTGACCGCCCATCAGTTCAATCAGTTGTCGGCTAATCGATAGCCCTAGACCCGCACCGTGTTGATAGTGATAGTGGCCGCTTACTGCTTGGGCAAGCGGCTCAAAGACTCGGCTGAGTTGTTCGGCGGGGATCCCTTTGCCGGTATCAACCACTTGAACGCGAATACGGTCATCAATGGTATCGGCACTGATCACTATTTTGCCTGCATCGGTGAACTTGATCGCATTGCCAAGCAGATTGTACATAACTTGCTCGAGCCGTTGCGGATCGGCGTATACCCATACTGGCGAATCGCTCAGCTGGTTGATGATCTCCAAGGGTTTATCTTTTTTAAGGTGCTTGGCGAGTGAAAGGACCAATTGTGTCATTGCGTTAACATCGACAGGACATTGTTCGAGATCCAGTTGGCCATAACGCATTTTGTGATAATCGAGAAGATCATCAACCAGTTTTGCTAGCCGTTGACCACTGTTCACGATGATCGACAATTGGTATTGGTGATCGCGACTAATTGGGCCGTTCGCCCCATCAATCATTGCTTCTGCAATACCTATCATACCGTGTAGCGGCGTGCGTAGTTCATGTGACGTGGTGGCGAGGAACTCATCTTTTAGCGTGTTGGCCAACTGCAGCTCTTGGTTCTGAGCTTTGATGATGGTGAGGTTGGCTTCTAAGGTTTGATTTTGCTGTTGAATTAACTGGATTTTCTCGCGAATGGCATGACGCATGCGCGCAAAACTCACTGCTAGCCGACCCACTTCATCAGGCCGGCGTGTGTGATGGATTTGGGTGTCGAGATCACCGGCACTGACTTTTTCGGCGGCCCACGTCAGCTGAAGGAGCGGTCGAGTAATAAAGTTAGACACATAATGCGATGCAACGACCACGGCGAGGGTCGCGAGCAGCATAGCGACAATAAATAGCTGCTCTAATTGGTGGATCCGTGCAAACGCAACTTGCGTGGGTACCTCGGCGACGAGTCCCCACTTTAAACCATGGCTATCAATGGGGGTATAAGCGGCGAGTAATGTGTTGCCCGAGGGGCTTTGGTAACGGGTGACACCTGTGTTCCCCGCTAGCGCCTTGTCCATCACTGGCGTGCTGTTGGTGATTGCTTTAGAGGTTGCTGATTGCGCACGTACTTGGCCGTCTTTTCCCACCAATAAGGTTTGAATACCATTGGACTCTCTCGGTGCCATTAATGCGGCAAGGGCCTGGTTGGGTAGCCGAAACAGGGCATAACTATGAAGGTATCCTTGTTGAATAATCGGTGCACCTAGCCAAGCTACGGGTATCCCATCTTGCTCGGGTGAGAAATCTGAAATAACGACATGTGGCGTCGGGTCAAGTTTGCCTTGTATCTTTTGGCTGTGCTGTGTCAAGACTGAGAAGGTGTGCCCCAATGAGGTATCTCGGAATGGCCCTGTGATTAAATTGGTGCCGTAGTTGGCGTATTTTTTCACCGAGTAGGTGACGTTGCCTTGTTTATCGACGAGTAAAGCATCATCAAAATCCGTGCGTGCCAGTAACGCCTGATAAGCGCGATGATAGCGTTGATGGAGCAGCCGATAACGCTCAGTGGCTGAATAGTTGGGATCGTCTTTGGCGACAGGCGTTTTTATTTTGTTCCCTGACTCGGGAAGATAACGGCGTTGGGCGTATTGACGGGCTTGTTCAATGTCAGGGCGTAAGCGGCGAAATGCATCGATCAAACCATAAAAATGACCGCCACTGGCATAGGCTAGCTCAGAGGCCACAAAGCCTAGCACTTCGGCTTCTTGGGCATTCAAGTAATCATTGATTTGCTGCTGCTTACTGTCTCGAACCGATAAAAGGTGCGAGGTACTTTGCTTTTGCAGATCCTGGCTATAAGCATTTAAAAAAAACAATGCCACCAAAGTGAGTGGAAGAAGGCTTAATAACAAGAATGCCAGCATCAGGGTATGATGAAGGCGTTTAAATGGGTAGACAGCGAGAAACTTCTTCATAATAAACAGCATTTTCCCTACAGCACTTTAATAAAGGTTGTGGGTTCACTCGTCCTGTCTGAGTCAATGTTAACGTGAATAATCAGGCTTGAGGAACGCATCCTGTTACGACGTTACTGCGTTTTTTCGCTTTGACAAGGAAGTATCGATAGAAGCGTGTTGATTGACGCACTTTTCTATGTATCGCTGCAAGTGAGGGTAGGGTGACAGGTATTGCGTCGGCGGAATAAATCTAAAAAAAGGCCTCAGCATATGCCGAGGCCTTTGAAGAATGCCGTTAAGCCTAGCGATTAGTGCTGGGGCTTGGTCGCAGGCGCATATGCTGATGCACGAGCGCAGGCACTACCTGCTGCTTTGGCGTCTGCGTTTGGCGCGTTAAACGCGGCGATAGCCACAGGGCTGTGATCGACTGTCTCATTCGGTGCCGGCGCTTTCATCATCGGTGATGTTGCGCGGCGATATTGGATAGTGGCGGTCGGTGCATTGATTGCCACCTCGCGCTCAATCACTTTCTCAGTCACTAAATCGACGTTCGGATCATGCTCCGGTGTCGTGGCCGGTGCGGGTGAAACACCCACTTGCGGTGTGGCTTCCACCTCAGGCGTCTGCACGGGCTGCACAGCAGGCATCTGTTCAGCCGCGGGTGTGCCTACAGAAGATGCAGGGCGGGTTGAGACCGGGGCCGCGTCAGTCGGTTTGCTTTGCATGATAATGACTTTTCCCATCGCCATTTCAGGACGCGCCACACCACTCACAATCGGTTGATGGGTTTGGCGTTTATCTTGGCGACGGCGATCTTGCTTCACCTTGACCGGTTGCTCTGCTGACCACACTTTACCCATTGCCATTTCCGGTGAGGCCATGCCCGTGGTGAGCGGCATTGGGCTTTTCACTATTGGACGGCGACGACGACGCTGGCCACTGGCGCGAAGATGGCGAGGTGAGCGACGGTTACGACGCTTGTCCTGCTGGCCTTCTTTTTTGCCGTTTTCCGGTTGCTGTTTCGCTTGTTGGGCGACTTCGGCACCGACTTGATGCAAGTCTTTGCCTGGCTCGGCGGCAGTCTCGACCGGCGCGTGTGTCTCTGCGATGTCTTTATTAATCCGCACGCTACGGTTTAGCTTACGACGTTGACGGCGCTGTTTAACCTGTTCGGTTTTTTCCGCCTTCTGATCGTTTGGCTTCTGACCTTTATTATCCGCTTTTTCAGCTTGCGGTTTAGCCGCTTTACTGTCGTCTTGTGGTTCGACCGCTGGTGCTTGCTCTGCGGTTTTCTTCGCTTTGTCGCTACGGTTATCGTTGCGAGGCTTCTTGCCTTTACGATTGGTGTCGCGACGTTCTTCTTGGGATTTATTTTGACGACGTTGCTTATTGTTACGACCGCGATCGTTACTGCTGTTATCGCTTTGCTCGTCTTGCACGTCGGGCTTATGGTTGCTAGCCGATGGGTTGCTTCGCGATGAGTTGCCACGCGATTGACTACCACGAGACTGATTGCGACGATTTTGTTGGTCGCGTGATGATTTCTGACCTTGTTCCTGACTTGATGCTTCAGGCTTTTGTGTGGTTTGGCTCGTCGCCTCATCACTGGCAGGCGCGCTAAATAGCTTAGCAATAAACTGACCGACTTTTGCCAATAACCCCGGTGTTGTCGCTTTAACGGATGCCTCGGTCGACGCCGTTTGAGCTGGCGCACTTGGCGCTGGTGTCGCGGGTGCGGCAAAGCCTTGCAGAACAGGCTCTTCACGTTTTTTCGCTGGACGTGCTTGTTGTGGCTCTTCGCGTGCTTCTGCTTCTTTCAACGCGTCGATTTGACCGGGCAATTGATAAGACAGGTCAGCCATCTCTTCACCACCGCGCACACGAACCACATCAAAGTGCGGGGTCTGCATTTCGGCGTTTGGTACCACCACCACTTTGACATTGTGGTACTTCTCAATGTGCTGGACGGAGCGGCGTTTTTCGTTGAGCAGATAAGAGGCCACAGGGACAGGAACAATACCGAGTACTTGTGCGGTGTTTTCCTTCATTGCCTCTTCTTCCATCAAACGAAGGATGGAAAGAGACAGTGACTCGTTATCACGAATGACGCCTGTGCCCTTACAGCGTGGGCAAATATGATGACTGGCTTCCGCCAATGAAGGACTTAAGCGCTGACGCGACATTTCTAACAAGCCAAAGCGCGAGATGCGGCCGATTTGTACGCGAGCACGATCCATTCGTACCGAATCGCGGAGCATGTTTTCGACTTCGCGTTGATGACGTACTGGGGTCATGTCGATAAAGTCGATCACCACCAGACCGCCCAAGTCACGCAAACGCAATTGGCGAGCAATTTCTTCTGCCGCTTCGACGTTGGTTTGGCGAGCTGTCTCTTCGATGTCGCTGCCTTTGGTGGCTCGGGCAGAGTTAATATCGATAGACGTCAGTGCCTCGGTCGGATCGATAACAATCGAGCCACCGGATGGCAAACGTACTTCGCGTTGGAAGGCCGATTCGATCTGGCTCTCGATTTGATAATGGCTAAAGAGTGGAACTTCGCCATCATAAAACTTAATGCGGCTGACAAAGTCAGGACGAACCAGCTTGATGTGTTCTTGCGCCCGTGTGAAGACTTTTTCGCTGTCGATCAAAATCTCGCCAATGTCGCGACGCAAGTAGTCACGGATTGCGCGCGCAATCACGTTACTTTCTTGATGGATAAGGAAAGGTGCAGGGTTTGCCGCTGCCGCTTCTTTCACCGCTTGCCAATGGTTAAGAAGCACTTTTAAATCCCACTCAAGCTCTTCGGCCGATTTGCCGACCCCAGCCGTGCGGACAATCAGCCCCATGCCCTGTGGTAGCTCGAGGCCCGACATGGCTTCTTTCAGCTGGCTGCGTTCTTCGCCTTCGATACGGCGAGAGATACCGCCTGCACGCGGGTTATTTGGCATCAGAACCAGATAACTACCGGCTAAAGAAACAAAGGTGGTCAGTGCCGCACCTTTATTACCGCGTTCCTCTTTGTCTACTTGGACAATAACTTCCTGGCCTTCTTTCACCACATCTTTGATGTTGGGACGGCCTTGATAGCTGTAACCGGAAGGGAAGTATTCGCGGGCGATTTCTTTGAGCGGGAGGAAACCGTGTCTGTCTGCGCCGTAATCAACAAATGCCGCTTCCAAGCTGGGTTCAATACGGGTGATGCGTCCTTTGTAAATGTTAGCTTTTTTCGATTCATGGCCAGGGCTTTCGATATCGAGATCGTATAACCGTTGACCGTCAACCAATGCGACGCGCAACTCTTCTTTCTGAGTTGCGTTAATCAACATTCTTTTCATCTGATTTTTCTCATTTATTTATCGTTGTTATTAGCGGTTGATGACGAGAGCAGTCGCCAATGCTGCCTGACCCCAAGTCTGATATGATGCAGCCTCCCGGCTGGAGAAAATCAGGGGTGCGCTCGGGCAAGTTTTAATCGGCCAGCTGCAACGGTTTTTATGGCTCACCGGATTACACAGTTGGCGTCCGCCGTTTTTTACCGATGGCGGAGAGCTCTGACACTGACTCACTGCCTCGTGTCAACACACTAACGGGTGCTTTGGGTTTACGTCTTACGCCAATTGCCGCGTAACGCCTTAAAAGCATTCGGAATTATGGTGCTATTGCGGGATTAACCGCATGACGGTTACCGACTGCTCGATTCGCAACCGCACCGCTCGCGTTTTTATACCCCGAGCGCCACGTGTTTGCCAAGCGCGATATCTCTATCGCAGGCGATAAACCGTGTGTCAGCTAAGCGTTTGCTTTTCTGACTAACGCCGCAACTATAGCAGGGAGACCAGAGTCCAGCAATCGGCTTTATTGGCTTATGTTGCCTTGATAGAAAAACCCAGTGAATATGGCGTTTTTTTGCACGATTTCCCGGCAGGAAGAGAGCGGAACTCAACGGATTTTGCCGCGATTTTGCGGCATAGCTATCACGTGATTTAACGGCTTTAGCACGCTCAACAGGTGCATGTCAGCACACTTAGAGGTAGAATAATAAGTTATGACAGAACAAAAATCTCAAGTGCGATTTATCGACATCGATGATGATATCGCCGGCCAACGTATTGACAATTTTTTGCGAAATCAGCTGAAAAATGTCCCGAAAAGTATGATTTATCGCGTGCTTCGTAAAGGCGAAGTGCGAGTTAACAAAAAACGGATAAAACCGGAATATAAACTCCAACCGGGAGATGTGGTGCGCGTGCCACCTATTCGTCTTCCCGACAAAGATGAAAAAGCCGCACCCAGCACCAAGTTAGGCAAAGTAGCGGCGCTTGAACATTGTATTTTGCATGAAGACGATCATCTGTTAGTGCTCAATAAGCCATCGGGGACCGCGGTACACGGAGGCAGTGGATTGCAATTCGGTGCCATTGAGGCCATGCGTGCATTGCGACCTAAGGCGCGTTTTTTAGAGCTGGTTCATCGGATCGACCGTGACACCTCAGGGATTTTATTGATTGCGAAAAAACGCTCGGCACTGCGACATTTACAGGCGCAGTTTCGAGAAAAGACGGTGCAAAAAGAGTATTACGCGTTAGTCATGGGCAAATGGCCAGCCAAACAGCGCAAAGTCACCGCACCGCTATTAAAAAATGAGGTGAATAGCATTGTGCGTGTTAACCCTAAGGGGAAACCGTCTGAAACGCGTTTTAAAGTGATTGAAAGCTTTGCTGAAGCCACTTTGGTGCAGGCTAGCCCTGTGACGGGACGAACGCATCAAATACGGGTACACGCGCAGTATGTCGGGCATCCTTTAGCATGGGATGATCGCTATGGTGATCCGCGTTTTGATGCATACACCCGGTCAGTCGGGCTGGATCGCTTGTTCCTTCATGCTGCCAATATCCGTTTTGTGCATCCGGGGAATGAAGACACCATGACGCTCAGCGCGCCGATGGAGCCCAAGCTTGAGCGTGCCCTTGAAGGGCTACGGGCGAAAAACGCATAATTTTTTCCGTATTTCCAGATCGTCAATACGCAGTATTTTGTCGCTGCGTCTTGCAACAGTAAGTGTTGAGTACACGAGGTAAAAATGCACATTGAACCACCGACCACTGTTGATTGTGATGCGGCGTCAAATATGGCAATAAGAAAGCCGCATCCTGCCATTGCCTCTTATTCGTTACTGATTTTTGATTGGGACGGTACGGTGATGGATTCCATTGGGCGGATTGTGTCTAGCCTTGATAGGGCAGCACGTTTAACCGGTCAGTTGCCAGTGTTACCGCCTGAACGCTTGCAAGCCATGATCGGTTTAAGTCTGGAAAAGGGCTATCAATTACTCTATCCCGGCGCTGATCCGGCTTGGTATCCGAGCTGGATTGCGCATTATCGTCAGCAATTTGTCCATGACAATCCGACACCGTGCCAGCTTTTTTCTGGCGTCAAAGACACATTAGTGGCATTAAAAGCACAAGGCTTTCAATTAGCGGTTGCGACCGGAAAATCACGAGCAGGCTTAGATCGAGCTATGGCAGAGACAGGCACGCAGGATTTATTTGTTGCGACGCGTTGCGCGGATGAAACGGCATCTAAACCTGACCCACAAATGCTAGACGAAGTGTTGGCGCAAACGGGTATCGCGCGCGAGAAAGCGATTATGATCGGTGATACGGGCCATGACATGCAGTTAGCCGTCAATGCGGATATGGCACGGTTGGCTGTTACCTGGGGCGTTGAAGATCACGCTAGCCTAACGACCTTTGGTCCCGTTGCTGTATTGGACAGCCTCACCGCATTGATAGATCACGCGCCGGTTACAACCGGCTAAATCTTAAATCGGCTTCTTGCGGTCCCCCATGTTATCGGCGATTATTGAGTAATAGATTGTATAGGAAGTAAAAGGCATGAATAGAAAACTAGAGGCCTATGGTGTTGGTGCAATACAGAGGCCAAAAATCAAAGCCAAGAAAAGTCTTGATTTATCGGGTGTTTTAGGACGTCAGATTGTCAAGTCAGAAACCAAGCTGGCTTTACGAACACACTCTAATACCTTTAAAAAGCTCGCTGATATGTAATGGATATTATTAGCTTTCCCTTTGAACGTGTCATTGAGATAAATGCGCTAATTCTGGATTCAGGCCCTGGGATGAAAGGTGCTATTGATTTAGGAAAACTGCAAGGAGCATTGAGTCGCATTGATAACGCTATTATTTACGATGGGCTTGATGATGTGTTCGAGATAGCAGCAAAATACACAGCCTGTATCGCTGTAGCTCACGCGCTTCCCGATGCCAATAAGCGTACTGGTTTAGCGGTTGCACTGGAGTATCTATCGCTCAATGACTTTGAACTAACGCATGACAATTCACTTCTCGCTGACGCTGTGCGAGATCTTGTCATAGGCGAAATTAATGAGCTTGATTTTGCAGACATTTTATACGCACAGTATGCTGGCGTATAAACTAGCTTGACTAGCTTGGTTTTTCGTCATACATGCGATCTTGTGGTAAATCTTTCTGCCTTTTTAGAAAGCAAGTTGTATCGAGATCTGCTCGATACACGCCATTGCTGCAACTTAGATAACCCTAATCCTTTCTTTCTCTAACATCTCGCGTAGCCGAATCAGTGGCAGCCCCACTAATGTATTGGGATCGCGGCCATGCATGGCGTTAAAGAGGGCAATCCCTAAGCCTTCGCATTTAAAGCTGCCCGCGCAATCTAGCGGTTGCTCGATATCGATGTAGCGGACAATCTCCTGCTCGGTGAGCTCACGGAAATCGACATGAAAAGGTTCAACGTCCGATTGATGCTCACCGGTTTCACTATTAATCACCGCCAGCCCCGTGTAAAAGGTCACTTTCTTGCCGCTGGCGCGCTTTAACTGCTCAATAGCAACGTCTCGCTCATGCGGCTTACCTAAGACTTCCTCGTCAATCACACACACTTGGTCAGAGCCTATAATGATGGCGTTATCGAACAGCGGCATCCCGGCCATCGCTTTTTCGAGTGCGAGCCGTTCCACTAAGTCAGTGGCGCGTTCGTTCTCGAGTCGACTTTCGTCAATGGCAGGTGAAAAAGTCGAAAAGGGGAGGGCGAACTTTTTTAAGAGGGCCTGGCGGTAGGGGGAGCTTGATGCCAGCACAATTTTTGGCGGTTGTGTGGTATGCATGACCGTTCCTTTTTTAAGCGCGCCAGTGTGTTTAGACGACTCGCGCGTGATCGATTTTTGTTAATTGTTCGCACTCAGTCTAACCTGAAAAGATAACTTGCGCGATGTCGGCAAACCGGCCGAGTGGCTATCGAGCCTAAACAGCGACGCGTAGGTAACATTTTCTTTGACTCCAGCGCATTTGGAGGCTAATATTCGCGCCCTATGCAGAAGGTAAAGCTACCGCTGACGGTTGATCCGTTCCGTTGCGCCCAAAAGCAACTCGACTACGATGGTATTGTAGACAAGTCGCGATTGTTGCGCCTCGGTGAGGCAACCCAAAGCATCGATAGTGATGCAGAGGTCATGCTTTCATTCGACATTGATGCCCAAGGCTTGAAAATTGTAACGGGTCGAGCAGCCGTTTCAGTGAGTCTTGAGTGCCAACGTTGTTGGGGGCCGTTCTCGTATCGCTATGAAACTGAATTCGTTTATAGCCCGGTTTTCAATGAAGACCAGGTGGGCAATTTACCGGATGCTTATGAGCCGGCATTAGTCGACGAAAACGGTGAGATTGATCTGATTCAATTGGTCGAAGACGAGTTGATTGTGGCTTTGCCACAAGTTGCCATGCACGAAGATACAGACTGCAAAGTCAGTACGGACAACATGGTGTTCGGGGAAATCCCACTTGCTGATGAGCGTCCAAATCCGTTTGCCGCACTAAAAAACTTAAAGCAAAGTAACGAGGAGTAGGGTCAATGGCCGTACAAAAGAACCGTAAAACCCGTTCTAAGCGTGGTATGCGTCGTTCACACGATGCACTGGGTACTCAAGCTGTATCTGTAGACAAAACCAGCGGTGAAACTCACCTGCGTCACAATGTGACTGCAGACGGTTTCTACCGTGGCCGCAAGGTTATCAACAAGTAAGGTTGACCCTTGACTAGGCTAACCATTGCACTCGATGCGATGGGCGGGGATTTTGGTCCCCAAGTCACAGTGCCTGCCTCCGTGCAGGCATTGTCGCGTTTTGCGGACCTAAAAGTGATGCTAGTGGGCGATGAATCTTGCATCCAAGCGTCGCTTCGTCAACTTAATGCCCAGCATCATCCTCGACTATCGATCGTCCATGCCCCGGACGTAATCCCTAATGACATGCGCCCGTCTACCGCATTGCGACGTAGCGCCGATACCTCCATGCGTGTCGCGCTTGAATGCGTCGCCAGTGGTGAGGCGGATGCGTGTGTCAGTGCCGGCAATACCGGTGCTTTGATGGCGTTGTCCAAATACCTTCTGAAATTATTACCCGGTATCGACCGACCGGCGCTAGTCACTGCGCTGCCCGGTGCCAATCATCAACGTAAATGGTTGCTTGATTTAGGGGCGAATGTGGCCTGTGACGCGGATACGCTCTTCCAGTTTGCGGTGATGGGGGCGGTGTTAGCCGAAGCAGAGCTTGGCCGTACGCCAAGGGTTGGCTTATTAAATATCGGTGAAGAGGCGATCAAAGGGAATGACTGGGTGCGTCGTTGTGCTGACTTGCTTTTGCATAGCCCATCGGTGCATTACACGGGTTATGTCGAAGGCGACCAGATTTACACCGGTGAAACGGATGTGATTGTCTGTGATGGTTTTGTTGGCAATGTCGCATTAAAAACCAGCGAAGGCGTCGCCCGTTTGATCACTGATAAGGTGAAAGCGCACCTTAATCCTCATCCTATCAAGCGCTGGATCGCGAAATGGCTATTTTCTGAGCTTTTAAATCAACTCCAACAGCTGAAACCCGACCAGTACAACGGCGCAAGTTTGCTAGGATTGCGCAGCATCGTTGTAAAAAGCCACGGACGCGCAGATATCGCCGCTTACGAAAACGCTATTTTTGAAGCGGTGCACGAGGTCGAACGGCAAATCCCAACTAAGATAAGTGACCGTTTAGAGGCAGTTCTTCTCGAGAGGCATTAGTAGTCTTCATGTATAGTAAGATTTTGGGCACAGGCAGCTATTTGCCTGAACAGGTTCGCACCAATGCTGACCTTGAACAGATGGTAGACACCAGTGACGAGTGGATTGTGACCCGTACGGGGATCAAAGAACGTCGCATTGCTGCACCGACAGACACCGTTGCCTCAATGGCTTATCAAGCCGGCGTACAGGCGATTGAAATGGCCGCCATCGACAAACATGATATCGATCTCATTATTGTTGCCACGACCAGTGGTGAACGTGCGTTTCCAGCCGCTGCCTGTGATGTGCAAGCGATGTTGGGGATACAAGGTTGTCCAGCGTTTGATATTGCCGCTGCATGCTCTGGTTTTGTGTATGCGTTGAGTGTGGCCGATCAATACGTTAAAAATGGGCTGGCAAAACATGCCCTCGTGATTGGTGCCGATCGTCTCTCGCACACCTGCGATCCCGCGGATCGGTCTACCGTTATTTTGTTTGGCGATGGTGCGGGAGCCGTCGTGCTTTCGGCCGATGAGCAAGATGGTATTTTGTCCACCCATTTAAAAGCGGATGGAAAATTTGGTGAGCTTTTGAAACTGAAGTATCCCGAACGAGGCCAATCCCACGTATCGGATGAAGCCTGGCTCTATATGGCCGGCAATGAAGTGTTCAAAGTGGCGGTAACGCAGCTGGCGAATATTGTCACGGAAACCCTTCAGGCGAACCAAATCGAAAAATCAGACATTGATTGGTTAGTTCCTCATCAGGCGAACTACCGAATTATTAAAGCGACCGCGAAAAAACTCGCGATGTCGATGGATCAAGTGGTGTTGACCCTAGACCGTCATGGCAACACATCAGCGGCTTCTGTACCGACTGCGTTTGATGAAGCGGTGCGTGATGGACGCATTCAACGTGGTCAAACGGTATTGCTCGAAGCATTTGGTGGCGGTTTTGCATGGGGTTCTGCACTGGTCAGGTTCTAAACTAATAGGAAACGAATATGACTCAAACAGCGATCGTATTTCCGGGCCAAGGCTCGCAAGCCGTGGGTATGCTCGGTGAGTTAGCTGAACAATATGGTGTGGTTCAGCAGACGTTTGCAGAGGCCTCTGAGGTGCTTGGCTATGATCTGTGGGCGTTGGTTCAACAAGGTCCTGAGGCAGATTTAAATCAAACCCACCGCACTCAGCCTGCTTTGTTGGCGGCGTCAGTGTCGATTTGGCGGGTCTGGCAATCGCAAGGTGGTGCAACGCCTTCGGTACTTGCGGGTCATAGCCTGGGTGAGTACTCAGCTTTGGTCTGTGCAGGAGTATTGGACTTTAAAGCAGCCATCAAGCTTGTCGAGTTACGTGGCCAATTAATGCAAGAAGCGGTCCCTGCAGGCGTCGGTGCGATGTCAGCGATTATTGGTCTCGACAATGACGCTATCGCAACGGCGTGCGAACAAGCCGCTCAAGATCAGGTCGTTTCGCCGGTTAACTTCAACTCGCCCGGTCAAGTCGTGATTGCTGGGAATAAAGACGCGGTTGAACGCGCCAATACACTGTGCAAAGAAGCGGGCGCTAAGCGGGCGCTACCGTTGCCGGTATCCGTGCCGTCACACTGTGCATTGATGAAACCTGCTGCTGAAAAGTTAGCGCAAGCACTTGAATCTGTGACGTTTAATGTGCCTGTCATTCCTGTGATCAATAATGCCGACGTAGCGACACCAACGGACCCAGCCGCCATTAAAGAAGCACTGGTGCGCCAGTTGCATAGTCCAGTCCGCTGGACGGAAACCGTTGAGCGTATGGCGACTGAAGACGTTGAGCAGCTTCTCGAGTTTGGGCCAGGTAAAGTCCTAACGGGATTGACCAAACGCATCAACAAATCATTGAGCAGTGCGGCTGTTAACGATAGCGCCAGCTTGGCGGCAGCAACAGCCTAAGTGTGACTGTGCGGTAATAGTATTCTGTGACTGCCGGCCGATGTCGGCAGAATCAATTAAAAGGGTAACCGAATGAAACTAGATGGAAAAGTAGCACTAGTGACAGGTGCGAGCCGAGGTATTGGCCGAGCAACGGCAGAGCTTTTGGCTGAGCGCGGTGCAACAGTGATCGGGACGGCAACCAGTGAAAACGGTGCCGCAGCGATCAGCGACTACCTCGGTGAAAACGGTAAAGGGTTGGCCCTGAATGTCACATCATCGGATTCAGTGGCGGACGTTTTAGCCACGATCAAAAAAGAATTTGGTGATGTTGATATTCTGGTTAACAACGCGGGTATCACTCGTGATAACCTATTGATGCGTATGAAAGACGACGAGTGGCAAGATATCATCGATACCAACTTGACGTCGATTTTCCGTTTATCAAAGGCAGTCTTGCGTGCGATGATGAAAAAACGCTGCGGCCGAATCATCAATATCGGCTCTGTCGTCGGTGTGATGGGGAATGCGGGACAAGCCAACTATGCTGCGGCAAAAGCAGGTGTCATTGGTTTTACTAAATCCATGGCACGTGAAGTGGCTGCGCGTGGCATTACCGTTAACACCGTTGCGCCTGGGTTTATCGAAACCGATATGACGAAGGCCCTCAGTGACGATCAGCGTGCAGCAACCTTGGCACAAGTGCCAGCGGGACGTTTAGGCGATCCTAAAGAGATTGCTGCGACGGTCGCTTTTTTAGCATCAGACGATGCCGCATACATGACAGGCGAAACCTTGCACGTTAACGGCGGCATGTACATGATTTGATCGAGACCGTTGCAATCTGGAATGACACACGTCAAACTCCGATTGATTTGTCCCCAAATCGTGGTTTGACCAGCCGTGGAGGTCTTGCAACTTCCACATTAATGAATAAACTACAGCACATATCGCATCTGCGAATCTTGTAAGGACTAGTATTAATATGAGCAACATCGAAGAACGCGTAAAGAAAATCATCATTGAGCAACTAGGTGTCGACGAAGCAGAAGTGAAAAACGAAGCTTCATTTGTAGACGACTTGGGCGCGGACTCTCTGGATACCGTTGAGCTGGTAATGGCTCTTGAAGAGGAATTCGATACAGAGATTCCAGATGAAGAAGCAGAAAAGATCACGACTGTACAAGCCGCTATCGACTACGTAGTCGGCGCTTCAGCGTAATCTCAGAATCCTACCAGGCGGTCTCCTTGACCGCCTGTGTTTTTTTTACTCTACTCTACAATCCAAATTAATATTCTCCGGAGAATATCATCGTGTCTAAGCGTCGTGTTGTTGTGACTGGCATGGGTATGTTATCACCCGTCGGTAACTCAGTTGAGTCCTCATGGAAAGCTCTGCTAGCCGGACAAAGCGGTATCTCCGCCATTGAGCATTTTGATGCCAGCGCCTTTGCTACTCAATTTGCCGGCATGGTTAAAGACTTCAACTGTGAAGACTACATGTCGAAAAAAGATGCACGAAAAATGGACTTGTTCATTCAATACGGCATCGCGGCCAGTGTTCAAGCCATTCAAGACTCCGGACTGCAAGTTGACGACCACAATGCGCACCGTATTGGTGTTGCGATCGGATCGGGCATTGGTGGCCTTGGTTTAATTGAACAGAACCACCGTGCATTTGTGGAGAAGGGTCCACGTAAAATTAGCCCTTTCTTTGTGCCATCAACCATCGTCAATATGATTGCCGGTCACGTGTCGATTAACTATGGCATGCGCGGTCCAAATATCTCGATTTCAACCGCGTGTACCACCGGCTTACACAATATTGGCCATGCGGCGCGTATGATTGCGTTTGGTGATGCCGATGCCATGGTGGCAGGCGGCGCCGAAAAAGCCTCGACAGAGCTGGGTATCGGTGGTTTTGCTGCAGCGAAAGCGCTGTCGACCCGCAACGATGATCCTCAAGCGGCCTCGCGTCCTTGGGATAAAGATCGTGATGGTTTTGTCCTTGGCGACGGTGCCGGTGTGATGGTGCTTGAAGAATATGAACACGCTAAAGCTCGCGGGGCGACGATTTATTGTGAGCTCGTCGGCTTTGGTATGAGTGGTGATGCGTATCATATGACATCACCCAGTGAAGACGGCTCTGGCGCGGCACTTGCGATGGAAGCTGCCATTCGTGATGCAGGCATCACGCCTGAGCAAATTGGTTACATCAATGCCCATGGCACCTCAACCCCGGCGGGTGATGTCGCCGAGAGTAAGGCCGTGCGCCGTGCGATGGGGGCAGCCGCGGATAGCGTTTTGGTGTCTTCGACCAAATCAATGACAGGACACCTTCTTGGCGCGGCAGGCTCGGTGGAGTCGATCATTACCGCGATGTCATTGATTGACCAAATTGTACCGCCGACGATTAACCTTGATAATGCTGATGAAGGGTGCGATCTCGATTATGTGCCACATCATGCGCGTGATGTAAAAATGGATTATGCGCTGTGTAACTCATTCGGCTTTGGTGGCACCAACGGCTCTTTGATCTTCAAAAAAATCTAATGACACGCGCAGTGAGCGCTACGTGATGAGAGATTTTGATTGAGAGATTTTGATATAATAACGGTCCGATTTGTCGGGCCGTTTTTATTGGTGAGGTGGCAAGGAATCATGTACTGGGTTAATGGACAGCTTAGCACCGAGATTGCGGTGTCCGATCGGGGCTTACAATTTGGTGATGGCTGTTTTACCACAGGTCATGTGTATTCCAAGGTGTTGCTCGATCGCGATGCACATCTTCTTCGCCTCCAGGATACCTGTCAGCGTTTAGCCATTGCAGACGTTGACTGGCCCCTATTAGCGCACACCCTTGATTTGGCCTGTCAGCAGGCTCAAGGTGAGCAAGTTCTGAAAGTGATCATCACCCGTGGTCAAGGTGGACGTGGCTATAGCCCTCAAGGGTGCACGGCACCGACGGTTATCGTTAGTCTGCATCCTTTTCCCTCCTATTACCGCCAGTGGCAGCAACAGGGGATCTCGCTGGCAACCACGTCCATTCAATTGGGCGCTTCACCGCTGGCGGGGTTAAAGCACTTAAATCGGCTCGAGCAAGTGTTACTCAAACAGGGACTCGCCGACACCACAGCCGATGACCTGGTGGTAAGCGATATGTTTGGCCATGTAGTGGAAACCTCAGCTGCCAATATTTTTTGGCGTAGTGGCCCAGTGGTTTATACGCCGGCGCTACAGTATGCCGGTGTGGCTGGATTGATGCGCGATAAAGTGATGGCTGTGCTAGAGGGCGTCGGGGATGTTCAATGCCATATGGTGAGCACCGATGAGACGGCGCTTTACCAGGCCGATGAAGTCTTTATCTGCAACACCTTAATGAAAGTGGTGCCGGTCACGGCAATCAACGACACACCATTTAACACACATACCCTGACTCGGGTGTTACAACAGAGGTTAAACGCGTGCTAAAAAAGCGACTTTTAGGGGGGATCAGCGCGATAATGGCGTTGGTTGTGCTGGCCGCCGCAGTGGTAATATGGCAGACGAAAGCATTCGTTGCGACGCCCTTATCGATTCAATCTCCTCAATTATTCACTGTGCCGGCTGGTGCGCACTATCAACGCGTTATAAGGCAATTTGAAGCCAAAGGTTGGGTGGCATCAAGTCTCTGGGCCAAGTTTGCTCCTCATCTGTATCCTGAGTTAACCCGCGTTCAAGCGGGGACATTTCAACTTCAACCTGGGCAAACGCTCGCGCAAGCGTTCACCATCCTCCGATCAGGACAGCAGTATCAGGCATCAATCACTTTTGTCGAAGGGAGCACGTTCGCACAGTGGCGTGCGCAGTTGCAATCAGCACCGCACTTAGATCATACACTAGAGGGTGTCAGTGAAGCGGTCATTGCCGATAAGCTCGGGGTATCACGTGATCAGTTAGAAGGACTATTACTACCTGAAACCTATGCGTACGACGTGAATGATACGGATATTGACCTGTTACAGCGTGCCGTGCGCGCCATGGAGGCCACACTCGAGAAAGCATGGCAACACCGTGCCGACGACTTGCCTATTAAAACGCCCTATGAGTTATTGATCTTAGCCTCTATCATCGAAAAAGAGACAGCCGTTGCCAGTGAGCGTGAAAACGTGGCCTCTGTATTTGTTAACCGGTTGCGCAAAGGCATGCGCTTGCAAACGGACCCCACGGTCATTTATGGCATGGGAGAGCAATATGATGGCAATATCCGTAAGCGCGATTTGCGTACGCCGACACCCTATAATACCTATGTGATTAATGGGTTGCCGCCTACGCCCATTGCGATGCCAGGTAAAGCGTCGATCATGGCTGCCGCGCAACCGGCACATACTGATTATTACTACTTTGTCGCGACAGGCAAAGGGGGCCATCAATTTTCCACGACATTGGCCGAACACAATCGAGCTGTGCGTGATTACCTAAAAGTGTTGAGAAATCAATGAACAATCATTTTATCGTCGTAGAAGGCCTTGAAGGGGCGGGTAAGAGTACCGCCATTAGTCAAGTGAAGCAGGTACTCCACGATGCCGGCATTCATGATGTGATCACTACGCGTGAGCCAGGTGGGACGCCACTTGCGGAGCAGTTACGAACCTTGGTAAAACAAGGTCATCCTGAGGAGCCTTTAACAGATAAAGCCGAGTTATTAATGCTATACGCGGCTCGTGTTCAACTGGTTGAAAACGTGATCAAACCAGCGTTGGCAAAAGGGCAGTGGGTGATTGGCGATCGTCATGATATGTCTTCCCAAGCGTATCAAGGCGGTGGACGCGGGATGGATACTGCACTAATGGAAAGCTTAAAAGCGACTGTCCTCGGCGACTTTGCTCCCGCCTTGACGCTATATATGGATATTGACCCTGAAATGGGGTTGGCGCGTGCCCGTGGCCGCGGTGAGCTCGATCGGATTGAGCAAATGCAGATCGACTTTTTTGAGCGCACTCGCGCGCGTTATTTGGCGTTAGCGCACCAGGATCCGAGTGTGGTGATTATCGATGCCAGTCAACCACTCGAGGTGGTGACCGCCAGCATTAAAACGGCGTTATCGACGTGGCTTAAGCAACTGAAAATGTTATGAGTGAGTCAGTCGTCGCGCACCATCCCGCCCCGCACGTGTTTCCTTGGTTTAATACGGTATGGACGCACTGGCAGCAACTGTTAGTGACCGCACGCTTTCCACATGCCGTATTACTGGCTGCCCCTCCGGGAAGCGGCCGGCGCGCAATGGCCAGTCATTTGGCCAAGGTGCGTTTGTGCAAGCAGCAGGCCGATCAAGCATGTGGGTGTTGTCATAGTTGCCAGTTATTTGATGCCGGTAATCACCCTGATATGCACTGGTTGATGCCTGAAAAACCCGGTAAGCAGATAGGCATTGATGCGGTGCGTAAGGTGCAACGTCAAGCGATGGAAACGTCGCAGCTAGGCGGTGCCCGTTTTATCGTGATTGAGCGCGTTGAAAACCTCGGTGAGGCGGCGGCTAACGCGCTATTAAAATCATTAGAGGAGCCGCCAGAAGGATGTTACTTCGTGTTGCTAACCGCGTCACTTGATAGCTTGTTAGCGACGATTATCAGTCGGTGCAGCGTCTGGAAAGCGCCACAGCCGGATAACGAAACCGCGAAGCATTGGATTGAGCAAGCGTTGAAGCGCACGGTTCCTGATCATGCGGTCACGCTTTACCGCGGTGCGCCATTGGCAGCACGTGATTTTGTTGAATCTGGAGGACTCGATCATCATCATGCGGTGATCAATGGCTTTGCGACCTACGTAAAAAGCCGTTCTGGCTTATTTGACACGTCAGAGGTGTTGGTCGCACACTATCCCGCCTCACTGGACTGGCTGAGCCATTTTCTACTTGATGTGCTCAAATGGCGACAAGGCGCAAAACACGCTATTTTGCATCGCCATCATCACGCCTTGGTGGCTGAGGTGGCGAATGTGATGGCGACTCAGCACGTCCATACGCAATTGCGACAATTACATCAACTGCAGCGTCAGCTGCAAACGCATACTGGGCTAAATACCGAATTGGTACTTAGCCAATGGCTATTATCGATTGGAGAATAACGTGTTAATAGACTCTCACTGCCATCTCGACAAACTGGACTATGATTCGCTGCACCAGAATGTGGAAGATGTTCTGGATAAAGCACAGGCAAGGGGTGTCGATTATTTTCTCTCTGTTGGCGTTACATTGGATAGTTTCCCGGCGATGCTAGACATGATCCGCCCTTATCCTCATGTTTTTGCCTCGTGTGGTGTTCACCCCTTAGATATAGAAAATGGGTTTGACTATCAGCAACTGAAAGCCCTGGCCGCGGATGAGCGCGTGGTCGCGATCGGGGAAACTGGGTTGGATTATCACTACCAACCGGAACTGGCCGAGCAGCAACAAGCGATTTTCCGTCAGCATGTCCGCCTCGCCGTCGAGCTAAATAAGCCCCTGATTATTCATACCCGTGCCGCGCGAGAGGACACCTTGACGATTTTGCGCGAGGAAGGCGCTGAGCGTGTAGGCGGTGTGCTTCACTGCTTTACAGAGAGCTATGAAATGGCAGAAGCGGCAATTGAGCTAGGCTTCTACATTTCGATTTCTGGCATCGTCACTTTCAATAAAGCGGCGGAGCTAAAGGATGTGGTGCGGCGTTTGCCGCTTGAACGATTGCTGGTCGAAACGGATTCGCCTTATTTGGCTCCGGTGCCGCATCGTGGCAAGCAAAACCAACCGGCTTACGTGAAAGAGGTCGCTGAATACGTGGCGATGTTAAAAGGTGAGTCTGTTGAAACGGTGTGTGATATCACTAGCCGGAACTTTTTTGCGCTTTTTTCGAATGCGAATCCGCAATAATCCACGTCGCCCGATTGTTCAATCGGGCTTTTTTCCTACCTGAATGTCCCCATGAATGATAACGACAAAAAGCGCGGCTTTTTATCGCTATCAAGCGCGTCGTTTTGTTGATGATTTGGCTATACTGTCGTCAATAATTGGTTGTTTTTTCCTCAGGTTGTTGCTTTGCACTGAATGCGGCTCGAAATTTGATCTGGCGCAATTTTCTCATAACTACATGGAAAATAAAGAAAAAGTGGCCATTGTAACGTTTATCGTGTGCATGAGATTTTTCGTTACATGAAATAACTTTTGAGGTTTTTAAGTCGCTGTTTTTTTATGCGGTCTTTTTATCCGCCGCGAGTGTAAAAAGTCCTTTTTAGTCATAGTGTTACGTTTTATTTTGCTGTTTTTGTCACCCGTTCGGTTTGTGATCTATATTTACTTTTTAATCAGTAAAGTCGTTACGGATAGGCAAGGTACTGATTCCCCCCTTATAGTTTGGGTGAGTTCAATAATCACAAATCGTTTGTTCTCTGGGCACCTGTTATATCGTGTGACCTCTTGCGGGGGGAATCGAAAGGTCTGTCTTCAGAGACACAATTGTTAAACGTCCTTGTTAGGAGCAAGAACTATGTCAAAAAACCTCTTTGCTAATCTGCAAAAAGTCGGTAAGGCGCTGATGCTTCCAGTATCTGTGCTACCGGTTGCAGGTATACTATTAGGTGTTGGTGCGGCCAACTTTAGCTGGATGCCAGACATCATTTCTCACATGATGGAACAAGCGGGTGGCTCGGTGTTTGGTCAAATGGCCTTGCTGTTCGCGGTAGGTGTGGCACTTGGCTTCACCAATAACGACGGTGTATCGGGCCTATCTGCGATTGTCGGTTACGGCATTATGGTGGCTACGCTGGATGTGATGGCACCCGTTATGGGTGTAGATACGATCAAGACAGGTGTGCTTGGTGGTATTCTCGCTGGTGGTGTTGCAGCGTGGACGTTTAATCGCTTCTACACGATTCAGCTGCCAGACTACCTCGGCTTCTTTGCCGGCAAACGCTCTGTGCCTATTATCACCGGCTTTATTTCGATTGCTCTGGGTGTGATCCTGTCTGTGATCTGGCCGCCAATCGGTGGTGCGATCGCTACCTTCTCTCACTGGGCCGCAGAGCAAAACCCTGTTACCGCCTTTGGTATCTACGGTGTGGTAGAGCGTGCATTGATCCCATTTGGTCTGCACCACATCTGGAACGTGCCTTTCTTCTATGAAGCAGGTAGCTGTGTTAACAACGCCGGTGAGCAAGTCAACGGTATCATGACGTGTTTCTTGACCGCTAACGACGTAACGCGTGAAGCAGGTAACGGCTTTGGTCAGCTAGCCGGTGGTTACTTGTTCAAAATGTTCGGTCTACCCGCCGCTGCGTTTGCTATCGCTCACTCAGCGAAGCCAGAGAACCGTGCCAAAATCATGGGTATTATGGCATCGGCCGCTCTGACGTCGTTCCTGACCGGTATCACTGAACCCATTGAGTTCTCGTTCCTGTTCATCGCACCGGTACTTTACGGTATTCACGCCATCATGGCGGGTGCTGCTTATGTGCTGACGAACGCACTGGGTGTGGTTCACGGTCATACCTTCTCGAACGGTTTCATTGACTTTATCGTACAGATGCCACGTGCTGAAAACGTGACTACTCTGGTACTACTTGGTCTTGGTTATGGTGTGCTGTATTACATTGTCTTCCGCGTGGTGATTCGCGCCCTTGACCTGAAAACCCCGGGTCGTGAAGACGAAGCCGTGGCGGATGTATCGACAGCGACAGGCTCTGAACTAGCGGGTGACTTGGTTGCAGCTTTCGGTGGTAAAGACAACATTACTGGTTTAGACGCATGTATCACACGTCTGCGCGTCTCTGTGGCGGATACTGACATTGTTGACGAAGCGAAGTTGAAGCAGCTTGGCGCAGCGGGTGTTGTAAAAGTATCAGGTGGTGTACAAGCTATCTTTGGTACCAAGTCAGACAACCTACGAACTGAAATGGACAACTGGATGCGCGCGCAATAAGCGCTACCATTATCCATTTTGCAAAAGGGGTAGCCGGGTGCTACCCCTTTTTTGATCCAACTGGCTGGGTGATTAACCGCCTAAAGAAAGAAAAAAGAGCATAAGGACGGGAACCAAGAGGCTGAGAATAAACCCGCTGACAATGGCAATCGGCACACAGCGGATACCCCCGGTGCTTTGAATGATCGGCAGAGTAAAGTCCATCGCGGTTGCGCCGCCGTAGCCAATGGCGGTAAGTGGATAGCGACGAATCAATATTGGAATCATCATAATCGCTACAAGCTCGCGTCCTAACTCGAGAATAAACGAGGCGCCACCATAGACAGGGCCTAAGCCATCGCCCATTAAAATGCCGGCTAAAGAATACCAGCCAAACCCAGAGGCCATCGCTAAACCATGGTGATAGGGAATACCCAACCACCAAGCTGCCAGTAACCCCCCAGGTAAAGACGTTGCCACCACCAGTGCGGCAATCATCAAACCACGCTTATTGAGGATGATTTGTTTTAGCGTCATGCCGCTATTGCGTAGCTGGATGCCAATCAGTAATAGCAACAATAACAAAATACCTTCACTGGCGGCGTCGACCCAAGAGAGATCTTGTTGCCACAGTAGACCAACGATTAAACCTGTGGCGACCGCGCCGATCAGTTTTCCAGATTCAGACATCATGCCACGTAACGTCAGCTTATATTGGTGGCCTTGCGTTTGTGTCGGCATCCATTTATCGAGAATTGGCAGCGCTAAAAGGTTAGCGGCGCCAATACAAATGAAGAAAGTGGCGGCAAAATGCAAAATGGTGGAGATATGTTGGCCGAGGTTGTCTAAGCCCGCGAGACTAAGCCCCATTAACACCAGGATAACCATGACCAATCGCATCGTTAGCGTATTCACGGTATGAACATGGCGGGGCTGCTTGAGTGGGATCAAGTAGCCAACGATAAGTGGCGCGAAGATAAATAACATCCCTGAAAACATTAGATGATGCTCGGTGTTAAGAAAGGGACTTCGAGGTTATCAATCAGTTAATAGGCAGGTCAATAAAATCAGACCAGAGTGACTTGCGCCTTCAACATCAGAGCCACTCTAGTTACTTGCTAGCGGAGGGAGTATGCAGCGGGTTTAGTATGAGACGTTTGCATCAAACGTTTGCATCCTACTAGATGCTCGTGGCGTCGATAACACGGTTGAGTTGACGTGAAAACTCGCGATCATCCAGATTGGAGAGTTCGTATAACGCCTCGGCGCCTGGCGCAGTCATTTCTACTTCATGCTCTTCAATCGCGTCATCGTGGTTGCGAAACATCAATAAGTGGTTCGCCATTCTTGCCACATCAAGATAGGTGATATCAGGACGCGGTCTGGTGTAAAGCTTGTTATTGATAGCCACTTCAATAAAATCGCGATCGAATGCCCATTGCTTCAGGACTAACCGGCTACAATCGCCGGCGAGCGCAAAAAAGACTTGCTCGGCAATATCAAATTGAAGGTAGTGACCTTCATGAATAAAGCGCTGGAATTCACCAATCACACTGTATAAACCGATGTCGGCCAGTAAACCGACAATCAGTGCTTTTTCTGGTTCGACCGATAGCGGCTCATCACAATAATGTCTGATGGTTTGGGTCACTAATGCCATTGCCGCGGCAAATTCACGCGACTTCTGTGCACTTTGCTTCAAAAGCGCGTTGCAGTCGCGAGAAAACGTCGCATCGCTTTTCAATTGGTGAATGGCCGCTGCGGTAATAATACCTAAAACACGGTCGACCCCTAGACGTGAAACGGCGGTTTGAACATCTTTGCATTGTCCAGTTGCCCTCGGCGCAAAAAGGGCGGAATTTGCCGCTTTGAGTACCGCGCCGCACAAGCTAGGATCTTCCATCAACAAGTTAGCAATATCTCGCATCGTGGTTTCAGGCTGCTTGCTGGCGTGCTGTATGGACAGAATGGCGTCCGGTAAAGGGGGAAGAGAGAGGCGGTTAACGCGAACGGTTTCGACAGCGCGTTTATAAAATTCGGTCTCGAGGGAGCGCAAATATTTATCGCGATCCGGTGAGACCCAGAAAAATGACAGATGATCCATAAGTCCCGATAGTGTTTGTCACCAGACGGCATGGTAATGCGGCCAAAAGCAAAATAGAACCGCCTTTGATCGAATCAGTGCGCCTGATGGCGTCTTTGGTGATGGTTTAAACAGCAAACTCGCGCCTATTCAGGGTCGGTAAGCGGATAACGCAATAGTTTATCAATAAATTCGGCAACGAATAAGGCGTTAGGCTGTGAAAGTAACAATTGTTTTTGCTTAACTTCAATGGGAAGCAGCTCTAACCAGCGTAAACAGACCCAACCTATGTCGTCATATTGGGTCAGATGAAAATGGTCATGCAACCCAGGATTGGAACGGTAGTATTGTTTTAGCTTGTCACTCAGATAGTGATAGGGCTCAGGAACGGTTTGACGTCGCCATATCGGCAATGGAGTATGCCGTGCCAAGTCAATATCCCTTTCTCCTCGTTCGATAGCCTCCACCTTGACACTTTCAATGCCCTGTAATGTCAGTGCGATCTGCTGGGGATCATGGCGATTAAAATCAGCCACTTGGCAAAGTGTCACAATCGGGGAAATCGTGGAAGGACGCGGAGTCGACGGAGCCTGGGGGCTGATTTCGTCCATATCTATCATGGCCACAAGTAATCGCGGTGGCTCGCCTGCTTGTGGGAGTGCGTCTAAGTAGAAAGCCTCAGACACACTATACGTGTTTACGCCACCTGGTAATAAATGATTGGTTTCAATCAGCAAAGGGTGTATCGACATACCGGCTCCCTACTCATGACTGGCTTACTTCTAATTTAGCGCACTGTAGTGCAATGGATAAAGCTTTCTTAATTGAAGACTTTTTTAAGCTGATGAAAATACCTGTCATAAATGCGACATATTCCACAATATGAAAGTGGTCTTTATGGGGATGAGTGATCAAATGCATAGTATTTCATATCAATTTGATGCACTCTTCTTTGCGCAAATAAACATGCAAAATAATTAATTTATCAGTCAAAAATGCTATTGCCATTATTAATCACTTGCTAATAGGAGGAGCCCTTGATGAAAAAGCAATTAAAAACCCAAGTGACATGTTTTTTAAACACTTTCGGCGAGATGGAGCAGCGCTCAATGTTTGGTGGTACTGGGTTTTTCCATCAGGATGCGATGTTTGCGCTACTCACCGATAAGCGATTTTATCTGCGTGGTGGCGGCATAGTAACTGATGCGTTGGTTGATAAAGGGTGTAAAAAGTTTGTTCACGTGAAGAAAAGCTCGTCTGCGGTTGTGAATTATTATGACGTGACTGCACTCTTTATTGAGGACGATGTTGAACTGGCGGTTTTGGTTAAGGCGTCGCGCGATCATGCGCTGAATGATAGAGCATATAAAGCTGGGGGACATCACCGTCGTTTGCGCGATCTCCCTAACCTGCGTTTGACGATAGAGCGGATGTTGAAAAAGTCGGGGGTAGAAGATATTTCCACATTTTACAGCATGGCGCCGGAAGAGATTTTTCGTCGTTTGCAAGTGACGCATGGTAACGATCTTGATTTATGTTTGCTTTGGAAATTGGCAGGGGCGCAACAAGGCCGGCATTGGAAACTGATTGAAGAAGATGAACGTGAGCGCCTGTTATCTGCTGTTTGATCTCCTTTTTAAGGCGCGCGTGCCGATCTGCGGATCGGCGACTTTTTTATTGCGGTACTTTTCATCGTGTTTATCTTCATGTTTCGGACGAATTGTGATCAATAAAAGGGTATTAATGCGATGTTTGGATAAATAATCGACGGTTAAACCTAAAAACGATAATTTGTACGTGACAGCCAGAAAAACTTATGTAGAATTCAAACCACTTAGCCGAGAGGTGAAGCGCGAAGGCGCGTTGGCAGAGTGGCTATGCAGCGGATTGCAAATCCGTGGACCTCGGTTCGACTCCGGGACGCGCCTCCATAGAACTCTGGCTAGTACAAAACGGACGCGGGATGGAGCAGTTTGGTAGCTCGTCGGGCTCATAACCCGAAGGTCGGTGGTTCAAATCCGCCTCCCGCAACCAATTTTCTAAGCGCTTTTAAGCGCTTGATTGAATAAGCGACATTAGCTCAGCTGGTAGAGCGCGACCTTGCCAAGGTCGAGGTCACGAGTTCGAACCTCGTATGTCGCTCCAAATTAAAAACAGTGGCGTAAGCGGCTGAAAAGAATTGCGTGCCCTGGTGGTGGAATTGGTAGACACAAGGGATTTAAAATCCCTCGACGTTCGCGTTGTGCCGGTTCAAGTCCGGCCCGGGGCACCATTACAAAGTAAAACGGCGACCTTAATGGTCGCCGTTTTTGTATGTCTCGCTATACCATACTCAAGCATTGTATTTCGTTATGATGCGCTAAACGGTATTGAACCTCTTGCTGATCGTGACAAGTACATTGGCGGATGATCGTGCCCCGCCTGATCCAAGTCTCCATCATGGCCTCAACACCGTCGGGACTGAGGCCATACTCTTTTGCAAGCGCTTCTCGACTAATGACACCCGCCTGAGTGACACTGGCTTTGAGCTTTTGCAGGATCATAATAGATCTCCTTAAACCAATGAGGATGGCGACCAACATAACGCATTACGCCGATCACGGTAATCAGTAGGGCAGAAAGGCTGACAATATAAACTGTCGCCTGAGTGGTCGCCACGCCGATTTGACTGACTTGAAAGCACAGTGTGGCACCACTGACAGCTAAGAGCATTGACCATCCCGCGATAAATAGCGCAAATCGACGGCCAAACTCACGGGTATAGGCTCCTATCGCGGCAACACAGGGCGTATACAGTAGGATCACAATCAGATAAGCCATAACACTGGCCGTCGTCGTGAATTGGCGGTGTAAATTGTCAAACGTTGCCATACTCACTGCTTGCTCTTGCGCAGCGGCTTCGGTGTTTTCTATCTCTCCCACGCTCATCGCGAATGGATCGCTGTAATCAATGCCAAATAAGTTTTCGGGAATGCTTTGAACGGCGTCAACAAGCGCATCACTGATCGAGCCTTCGTCTTGTTCTGCATTGGTTGGGGCATAGAGGTTATTTAAGGTACCAACCACTGCTTCTTTGGCGAATAGTCCGGTCACTAAGCCGACAGTAGCTGGCCAATTATCTTCTTCGATACCAATGGGTGAGAGAGCAGGGGTGACAACTTGAGCTGCTTTCGATAACACGGATGTCTCGCTATCTTCATGGCCAAAGCTGCCATCGGTACCGAGAGAGTTAAAGAAAGTTAAGAGGGTTACCACAATGACGATGGTTTTACCTGCCCCCAATACGAAACGGCGCAGCTTTTGCCAGGTATGACTCAACACGTGGCGCATACGGGGGAGCTCGTAGTCCGGCAGTGTCATTAACAGACTTTCACTCTGGCCCGGATAAAGGGTGTGGCGCAAAATCAAACCAGTGAGCACGGCCGCTGCAATCCCGAGTAAGTAGAGCGCAAATACCAGGTTTTGTCCGTTTTGCGGGAAGAACGCTGCGGCAAACAAGGCGTAAACGGGGAGCCGTGCACCACAGGACATAAAGGTGGCCATTGCTGCGGCGGTTTTGCGCTCATGAATTTGCTCAAGAGTGCGCGTTGCCATGACGGCAGGCACTGTACAGCCAAAGCCGAGGATCAGGGGGACAAAGGCTTTACCCGGTAAGCCAATTTTTTGCATCAAACCATCGAGCAAAAAGGCGGCGCGCGCCATGTAACCGGTGCTTTCTAGAACGGTGAGAAAAAGATACAGCCCAGCAATCACTGGGATAAAGGTCGCCACGGTTTGAATACCACCACCCACACCATCTGCAACGAGTGTCACTATCGCTTCGGGCAATATGCCATCTAATAGTTGATGGGTGCCATCCACTAAAACAGCGCCAGCGGCGATATCAAAAAAGTCGATAAAGGCGCCGCCAATATTGATGGCAAATACGAACATGGCATAGAGTACGGCAAGCAAAATAGGCAGCGACAAAAAAGGATTGAGGATCACCTTGTCGAGTTTTTCGGTTTTATTGCGGCTTAAATGGCGGTGCTCGCGTCGTGTGTCATGTACCAGATCGCGAATATAGCTGTAGCGTGTATCGGCGATAAGAATGTCGGTATCTTGTCCGGCCAGCGATTGGCAAGCCTGGGAAAATGACGCTTGTAGGGACGTATCATTGCCATCGGGCAAACGATCTCGCTCTAGGCACTCAAGCAAATGGGCGCGTTGATTCACTTGTGCCGCTGCCGAGCCTGCAAACGGGGCGCCAAGATGAGATTGGATCCATGCCTCGATATGCTCACCATAGTTTAACTGCATGGCGTCGCAATGCGGAAGTTCCATCATCATGTGGGCGAGCTGATGGCGGAAAGTCGCCACACTGTCGGCTTGGCATGCGGTAACGGTAAGCACGGGACAACCAAGCCATTCTTGTAGCTTCCCGATATCGAGCTGTTGTCCGTTGCGATCTAACCGATCCATCTTATTGATCAGCACTATCATCGGGACACCGCGCTCGCGTAATTGCAAGGTAAGGTACAGTCCTCTTTCAAGACTATTGGCGTCTAGCACGTTAATGATCGCATCACAGTCGTGGCTATCAATTGAATACGTCGCGATTTGTTCGTCTAGGCTGGCATCAAAGCCTGCATTTAGCGCGTATAAACCGGGTAAATCGGTAATTTCACACTCTGTATTGTCGTTCGCTGTTTGATTGAACGTGAGCTGGCCGACTTTCTTATCAACCGTGACACCAGCCCAGTTACCGACTTTTTGGCGAGAGCCGGTTAACGCATTAAATAATGTGGTTTTGCCGCAGTTTGGGTTACCGGCAAGAAGAATGCGTTTTTTTTTCATCACAGTGTCTCCACATCAATCAATTTGGCAACGTCACGACGAACGACGAGTTGTTCGTTATCGAGCCGGATTTGTAATGGGTCTCCAAGCGGTGCTCGCCGAACCAGCTCCACCGCGGTGCCCGGGATTAACCCCATAACAGCAAGGCGGTGACGGATAACAGCGGGCACATGATGGACACTGGTAATACGCGCGGACTGACCGCGACCAAGCGTTGACAGTTTCATAATGCGAGATCCAAATAAGAATGGTTTTCATTGCATATTACGCGCAAAGGTCGCCATTTTTTTTGCGTCGGATCAAGCTATGGTGAAAGTCAATAACGTGATTGCTGCCACAATGAGAAGTGACGATCCTGATGTGAGCTAAGAAGAAAAAAGCGGCCAGTGTTGGCCGCTATCTTTAACTTGCGGAAGTACGATGTGCATCGCGTTGATTGTTCAGTTTATCCATCGCGATGGTCAATAGTCCGTTGGGGGCTTTACCCTCGGGGCCGAAGCCCGCTTTCTCTCCTGATAAAAGCGAGAGTGCTTCACTGACGTGCGAAACGGCATAAATATGAAATTCGCCTTTTTCAACCGCCAGTACCACATCTTTACGCAACATCAGATTCTGAATATTGGCGGCAGGAATAATTACCCCTTGCTGGTGGTTTGGCCCTTTGAGTGTGCAGACGTCAAAGAAGCCTTCGATTTTTTCATTCACACCGCCAATCGGTTGTGCTTCGCCAAATTGGTTCATGGATCCTGTGATGGCGATATCTTGGCGCAGTGGCACCTCAGTCATTGCCGAGAAAATCGCACAAAATTCCGCCATGGAGGCGCTATCACCGTCGACGCCGCCATACGATTGTTCAAAGGTCAGATGCGTTTTAAGCGGGATCTTATCGGTTTTACCCAAAAGCGTGGCAAGATACGCGGATAAAATCATTACCCCTTTTGAGTGAATACGCCCGCCTAGTTTTACGCTACGCTCTATATCGAGTACTTCACCTTCGCCAAACGCGGTGGTCGCGGTAATGCGATTGGGTAAACCAAAGCTGTAGTCAGAGGTGCTGAGCACTGACAGGCCGTTAATCTGGCCGAGAGCCGTTCCCTGGGTGTTGATCAAAGTTACCCCGTTTTCTACATTCTGCATCATGCTGTCTCGTAAGCGGCTTACCCGCATGTTTCGACTGGCAAGGGCTTTTTCAACATGCAGCGCGCCAACGGTATTCGCTTTTGCTTGCGTGGCCCAGTAATTGGACTCGCGCAATAAGTTAGCGATGTCAGCTGAATGAAGCGACAAACGGTTTTGATCCTCCGCTTGTCGTGCACTGTGCTCGATAATACGAGCGATAGCACTGCGGCTACAGTGTAACAGGTTGCCATCATGGATAATGCTGGAAATAAATTTGGCGTATTGGTGCTCAGTACTCTCTGTTCGCGGCATGTCATCTTCAAAATCTGCTGTGACTCGGAACAGCTCACTGAATTCTGCATCGTAGCGTTGTAAAAGCTGATACGTTTGATAATCGCCAAATAAAACAATTTTGAGATCAAGTGGAATGGGGGCTGGATCGAGTGACACGGTTCCGCTGAGGGTTACCTCTCGCTCTAGCGCACTGACGCTGAGCTGACGACTGCTCAAGGCACGTTTAATGCCTTCCCATACGTAAGGTTTTTCGAGCACTTTGATGGCATCCATCATCAACACACCGCCATTGGCGCGATGGAAACTGCCGGCGCGAATGAGAGAAAAGTCAGTGAAGACCGTGCCTTTAAAGGTGGCGTTTTCAACATAGCCAAATAAATTGTGATAGCTGGGGCTGTCTTCGACCACGATGGGGGCTTGCGCGTCGTGTTGGCTAACTAATACATTGACTTGATAACGGCGAGGGAGCTTTTTATCTAACGCCGCGTAGGCGAGTGCCGCTTGCTCTTCGCTGTCTTCTAAAAAAATATCAAGGTGTTCCAGCATGTCGGCCTGCATTGCCTCGAGAAAAGTGATGATCTCGGGCAGCTCTGCGAACGTCTTTTTCAGTGGCGCGATATGGGTGGCAATCACTTCTTGGCCAATGTCTTCATCAAGCGCTTTTTGTTTGTCTGCGTATTCTGACTCCCATTCACCCAATTGGCGAACAACGCCGCGTAATTCAGTCTCAAGCTTATCAATCACTTTACCGAAGGCCATCTGTTCATCTTGTGATAAAGCATCAAAGGTGTCTTCAGTATGTGGCTCCTCACCGTTAAGGGCAACGAACTGATAATCCCCTTGTGGCGTGATAGAAAGACTAACACTGTTTTTTTCTGCGGTTTCACTTAAGCCTTGCAGAATCGTTTGTTGCCGCTCAGTGAGTTGATTTTTTAAGGTTTCCGCACGTTGGTAGTACATTTCATTATCAAACGCCATTGGCAGGGCATTGGCGAGCTTACCCATGAGCTGTTCAATATGCTTTTTTAATTCACTACCTTTTCCCGCGGGGAGTTTTAGGACTTGTGGTGAACGTGCTTCTTGGAAATTCGCAACATAGCACCAATCATAAACGGGTGAATCAGTCTGCCAGTGCTGGTTAAGGTAGCGCATCATCATGGTGCGTTTACCGAGTCCGTTCTGACCGATGGCGTAAATGTTGTAACCTTTTTCTTTAATTGACATCGCGAATTCAACGGCGTGGCGAGCGCGATCTTGACCGACAATTTCGTCAAGTGGCGCAAGATGCTTGGTTGACGTAATGTCGCTGTGTTTCAAGCTAGATTCACGATACAAGCGATCGCTGGTGAGCTGAGTGAGAGCCATGGCTGTCCCCGTATTGGCGTTTAATCGTTACTGATTTTAGTGTAGCGACTGTAAGTGATTGTTTTAGTGACTTTGGTGGAGAAAGCGATGATAGGGTCACAGTTTTACATTGGCTGGTTATTTTATAAACAAAAAACGGACTTATGCGCCCGCTTTTTATCGATTTTATCGCGAAGGAAGAAAGTCTGCGCTTCGATGATAGCGACTAAAGAGAGTCGGCTATTGCACGAATAAGGGTATTGATATCCTCACGGCTGATGTCTTTATGGGTCACCAAACGAGCGGGATGACCACTTAACGTGACGCGAATATCCTTCTCAATCAGCCGCATTTGAAGCCGTGTACGCTCGATCGTATCGGCGATATCGACGTAGACGATATTGGTTTGGACCTGATAAGCGTCAGTTGAAAAGCCGTCAAGTTGATGCAATTTACTCGCTAAGTACTGCGCATTGGCATGATCTTGAGCCAGGCGGTCAACATTTTCATTGAGTGCTTTCTGACCGGCAACCGCTAAGATCCCCGCTTGGCGCATCCCCCCACCGAGCATTTTCCGTATGCGTCTTGCTTTATTGATAAAGGCTTGAGAACCAAGAAGAAGAGAGCCAACGGGGGCGCCAAGTCCTTTGGATAAACAAATGGTCATTGAATCAAAGTGACAACTGATGGCGGTGATATCGACGCCTAACGCGACTGCCGCATTGTAAACGCGCGCGCCATCGAGATGTAACTGCAGCTTGTGGTGATCACAAAAAATGCGCGCCTCGGCCAGGTAGGATAAAGGTAAAACTTTACCGCCGATGGTATTTTCTAAGCTTAAGAGTTTCGTTCGCGCAAAATGGAAATCGTTTGGCTTGATTGCAGCCGCGAGCTTATCAAAGGGAAGGCTGCCGTCTGGGGCATTGTCTATCGGTTGGGGCTGAATCGAGCCTAATACGGCGGCGCCTCCGGCTTCATACTTATAATTATGGGCCTGTTGACCACATAAATATTCATCACCACGCTCACAATGGGCCATTAAGGCCATTAGGTTGGCTTGGGTTCCTGAGGCAGTAAAGAGGGCAGCGTCAAAGCCATGGCGTGAAGCGGCCCACTCTTCTAGTGTATTGACGCTAGGATCATCGCGATACACGTCGTCGCCGACGGGGGCATTCGCCATCGCCGTTCGCATCGCCTCGTCAGGCTGAGTCACTGTGTCAGAACGAAAATCAATCATCAGGCAACATCCTTATCATCAAAGGCCCTCTATCAGCGAGGGCCTACGGTTGGCGTAAGCTCGAAAAGCGTCACTGTTTAGCTTTTCAGCATTTGCCAGTATTTTTGGTAGATCGTCACCGCTTCACCAACATCATCAGTAAATTCACCGTTATTGACGGCTTCATCAGACGGGAAAATCGTTTTGTTTTCTCGTAGATCGGCATCTAAATACTCCGCGGCGCCAGTGTTGGGGGCAGGGTAGCCAAACTCTTCGACTAATTTTGCTTGGTTTTCAGGCTGATACATAAAGTCGATAAACTGGTGCGCCAAGGTTTTGTGCTCAGCGTTTTTCGGGATAATAAAGTTATCCATCCATAATATCGCGCCCTCTTGCGGGTAGACAAACTCAATCCCATCGATCTCTTGTTGAGCCATATGAGCATTGCCATTCCATTGCTGACCAATATTGACTTCGCCTGTAATAAACGGAACGTGTGGCGCATCGGAGTTATAAACCACCACGTTATCACGCAGATCGCGCAGGGACTGATAGGCTTGCTTAATTTCCGCTTCATCGGTGCTGTTAATGCTATGGCCCTGGGCTTTTAACGCCATCCCAAACACGTCGCGCACATCATTCAGCAGCATGACTTGGCCACGAAAATCGTCGCGCCATAAATCTGCCCATTTTGTCACTTTGCTACCGTCGATGTAATCGCTGTGGTAGCTAATACCCGTGACACCAAAAACATAAGGAAGCGAGTAGTCATTCTTTGGATCAAATGATTGGCCGAGCAAGCCTGGGCGTAACTGGTCAAAATGACCAATCTGGCTTTTATCAATTTTAGCGAGCATATCCTCGTTGATCATGCGCTCAATAAAATAGGTTGAGGCAAACGCCAGATCATAGCCTTCACTGTTTAGCAGCTTAAGCTTGGCATACATGGATTCGTTACTCTCGAATGTCGAGTAGTTCACATCAACCTGGTATTTTTCTTCAAACGCTTCAATGACATCCATGGGCATATACTCTGCCCAATTATAAAGATTGAGCACCTTATCTTCGGCATGGACGCCGCTTGCGAATACAGTCGTGAGTGCAAGTGCTGTTGCGGTGATTCCGTGAGTGATTTTCTTCATTATCATGGTCCTTCAATGGCTAATTGGCCGAGTACACGTCGAGCGCATAATATTGCACCCAGACTCTGTATAAAAGCCTTTTCTTGATCAATCTCGGCCTTTTTAAAGGTTCCGCTAAACAGTAGCATAATGCCGTGCTCGCCCCCTAAACTCGCGCCGAAGACAAGGTGAGTGATATGGGTGATGACACCGACGGTTCTATAAATAGTCCTTATCGTCACGATAAAGAAAATAGGTTGCCCCCCAGTCAAAAGGCAGTAAGGTAACCGTTCTAATTGGCGGCGGAGATAAGTATTTGAACGAACTGACCATCATCGATGATATTGCGACTCATGGCCTTAGTGTTTGTGACGATTTTTTATCGGCGCAAGCGGTTAGCGATTTGCAGGCATGCTTACCCGCTCAGTGGAATCAAGCGGCAATCGGCCGAGAGCGTAAACAGCATACCAACACCCAAATTCGTCGCGACAAAATCTATTGGTTAGAACGTGATACGGCGCCCGCTATCGATACGCTTTTGGATAAAATGGCGAATTTGCAGTACGCCTTCAATCGGCATTTATTCTTGGGATTGTTTGAGTACGAGGCGCATTTTGCTAAGTACAATCCCGGTGATTTTTATGCCAAACATTATGATGCGTTTGAGGGACGATCAAATCGTAAAGTCACGACGGTACTCTATCTAAACCACGATTGGTCTGAGCAAGACGGTGGTGAAATCGTGATTTACAACCCTGATGGGTCGCATCGCCAAACGCTGTGGCCCAAAGCGGGACGGCTGGTCACTTTTTTATCCGAAGCGTTTCCCCATGAAGTGCTCCCGGCCAAAAGGCAACGGTTTAGTATTGCGGGTTGGTATCGGTTAAATGGCATGAGCGGCCGACGTGTTGATCCAATTCGTTAACCACAGCCATACTGAATGCCATATGAGAACCGAGGTGACAATTGTGTATGGCACGCCCCCCACAGCAACAATGTTTTTTTACCGACACGACGTTTGATCCGCAGCAAGGTGGAGCTATGCCCCAAGCTGACGTCTATTGGTCCCCAAACTGGCTAGCGAGCAATCAAGCGGATGCGTTTTTTACATCGCTTCGCGCACAAACGGCTTGGCAGCAACTTCCTATTTCGATGTTTGGGCGGACCGTGATGCAGCCGCGCTTGTTAGCTTGGTATGGTGATCATGCTTATACCTACAGTGGACTCACATTATCTCCCCGTCCTTGGACATCAGAGTTACTGGATTTGAAAGCGCGTGTTGAAGCCGCCACCCACGCCCGTTTCAATACCGTCTTGCTCAATCTCTATCGAGATGGTAGCGATTACATGGGCTGGCATAGAGACGATGAATTGGAATTGGGGAGGCAGCCGACCATTGCCTCGGTGAGTCTGGGCGCGAGTCGTCGGTTTTTATTCCGTCACCCCAAGCGACAGCTAAAGCGTGAGTTTTTACTCGATCATGGCTCACTGTTAGTGATGGCAGGCGAGACGCAAACCCACTGGCAACATAGTGTGCCCAAAACGCAAAAGCCGCTGGGTGAGCGAATCAACCTGACGTTTCGTTGGTTAAACAGTGAAGAGGCTAAGTAAAGCAAGCTGATCGCCTGCGGTGAACAAGTCACTATCGCATTACGCCTCGTCTATGCGATCGCGTGAAATTTTTAGGAAAGACGCGTGAGATTTTTAGCAACGAATAGGGGAATGGCAGTAATAAATGCTGAAAATAACAGCGGATTGGTCGAAGTTTGACGCTTTTGTTTGTAAAACAGCCATCTGAAACTTTTATTAAATAATAAGTGTTGACTCGATCACGTTTATCCGTAGAATGCCTCCCCGTACCGCAGAGACGGAAACAAAACAAAGGCGCGTTGGCAGAGTGGCTATGCAGCGGATTGCAAATCCGTGTACCTCGGTTCGACTCCGGGACGCGCCTCCAAGTTCCTCTAGGTGCACAGTAAAATCGGACGCGGGATGGAGCAGTTTGGTAGCTCGTCGGGCTCATAACCCGAAGGTCGTTGGTTCAAATCCAGCTCCCGCAACCAATTTTTACAAAGCGTGATGCAACGCTTAATTGCATAGGCGACATTAGCTCAGCTGGTAGAGCGCGACCTTGCCAAGGTCGAGGTCACGAGTTCGAACCTCGTATGTCGCTCCAAGTTTTGCCCNACCAATTTTTACAAAGCGTGATGCAACGCTTAATTGCATAGGCGACATTAGCTCAGCTGGTAGAGCGCGACCTTGCCAAGGTCGAGGTCACGAGTTCGAACCTCGTATGTCGCTCCAAGTTTTGCCCACATCAAGCATAATTGATGTTACGGACGCGGGATGGAGCAGTCTGGTAGCTCGTCGGGCTCATAACCCGAAGGTCGTCGGTTCAAATCCGGCTCCCGCAACCAATTTTTACAAAGCGTGATGCAACGCTTAATTGCATAGGCGACATTAGCTCAGCTGGTAGAGCGCGACCTTGCCAAGGTCGAGGTCACGAGTTCGAACCTCGTATGTCGCTCCAAGTTTTGCCCACATCAAGCATGATTGATGTTACGGACGCGGGATGGAGCAGTCTGGTAGCTCGTCGGGCTCATAACCCGAAGGTCGGTGGTTCGAATCCGCCTCCCGCAACCAATTTTCTAAGCGTTTTTAAGCGCTTGATTGAATAAGCGACATTAGCTCAGCTGGTAGAGCGCGACCTTGCCAAGGTCGAGGTCACGAGTTCGAACCTCGTATGTCGCTCCAATCTCCTCATCGTTTATCTCACCTATTTTGTTAGCGTTATCCAATATCACGTGTTTCCGAAGGCACAGGGTATGTCCGAGTGTCGTTCGTTGCGTCTAATAACATGGTTTCTAATGTCACTGTTTCATCGATCTGGGTGAAGTGGGCGAGGCCGACCGAATAGACAAACGGATAACGTTCTGACGATAAACGCCGGCAGAGCCTTAGGTAAAATCGATCTAATTGGGCTTCGACGGCGTCAACGTCTTGTTGAATCAATAATACGGCGAATTCACAGCCTTCTAAACGTCCTATCCAGCCTGTATCATCAAAGACATCCCTTAAACAGGCGGCAAATGCTCTCAGGACGCCATCACCCGCATGCTTGCCATAGTGCCGATTTATGCCTTGTAGCTGACGGACGTCAAAGTGCAACAAAGTATGTTGATCTTCGATCACCATCTCATCGGTCAAATAGCTGGTTACTTCTCGGTAAAAGCCACGGCGATTAAATACGCTTGTCAAAGGGTCGATCACATTTTGTTGAGTCATGACCAGCTCATGTTCCACGATTCGCGCGAGATCTGACAGCGCGCGCTCACAGGCGTCAGTGAGCTGACGAGGCTTGTGATCGATGACACAGAGGGTACCAAGCAAGTGCTCGCTATCAAGACTAAAAGGGAATCCAGCATAAAAACGGATGTTAGGAGGACCGGTTACCAATGGGTTATCATCAAATCGACGATCATTAAGCGTGTCCTCAATGATAAATGGTTCGAGTTGATGAATAGCATGCCCACAAATGGACTCACTGCGCCCAGTCTGATTAACGGCTAACCCACGTTTGGCTTTAAACCATTGGCGATCTTCATCAACCAGGCTAATCGCAACCACCGGG
The DNA here is from genome assembly GCF_001995405.1 of Salinivibrio sp. AR640. Classification (NCBI taxonomy): domain Bacteria; kingdom Pseudomonadati; phylum Pseudomonadota; class Gammaproteobacteria; order Vibrionales; family Vibrionaceae; genus Salinivibrio; species Salinivibrio sp. AR640. The sequence continues at coordinate 60,373 of NZ_MUFD01000012.1, forward strand.
CAATCAGATACGTAGGCTGCGACACGCACAATTCGCTCAAATCGATCTTCACGGCCCGTATCTAATATCCCTAGATCGTACAAGGCGTGAAGACGCTTATCTTCGTGGCGAGTTGGCTGCGCTGGTTTCATGCTTTGTTCTCCCTGTTTATTTTAATAGTGTAGTTAACTAAACTTCCGCCCTGCAATGTGCGGATTCACCTGGATTTGTAAAAAAAATGATTTGTATAAACCGGGGTGTAAAAACCGATTTGTAAAAAACTTGTTTCAATGATATTTTCCCGCGGTTATTCATTCCACCGGGTGAGGCTGTTGCGCGTTTAAAACTGATCGCGTACCCCATAGCCCATCTATACTCTTTCAGTCATGTTGTTTTAGAAGGTTTGCTTATGGCGTTTTTAGCGAGCTATGATACCCAATATCCGCTATCCCATCCCCACGCAGCGTCGGCCGTGTTGATGGTGCCCCCGCTTCATTTTAAGTTTAATGCACAAACCAGTGAGGATAATGGTTTTCAACACGCTCCCTCATTGCCCGACGAGGAAGTAAAAACGCGCGCCATGGCAGAGTTTAATAACATGGTGATGATTTTGCGTCGCCACGGTATTGATGTGGTGGTGATGGAATACCCTGACTCGGATCCGGCGACACCGGATGCCGTCTTCCCGAATAACTGGTTTAGCACCTTGCCCAGTGGTGAGCTTTATCTTTACCCTATGGCATGCCCAAACCGTCAGTTGGAGGTAAAGCCAGAGCGTTTAATGGCAGCATTGGATCGTGCCGGCTATGACGTTAATCATGTGCATAAGGTCAAATGTCATGATAAAGAAGAGGCGTTTCTCGAAAGCACAGGCGCAATGGTTGTCGATCACCTTAACCAGCGTGTTTATGCGGCGCTTTCACACCGTTGTGACAGTATTTTATTGACCGAATGGGCAGCAAAGGTGGGCATGCGACAAGTCGTGAGCTTCAACACCGAGATGAGCGATGGCAATCCGGTTTATCATACCAATGTGATGATGGCTGTGGGCGAAGCGTTTGCCGTGGTTTGTGATGAGGTAATAGAGGCCGGGCAGCGGGATTTGGTCTGCAATACACTGAGCGAAGACAAAACGCTCGTCTCGATCAGTGAATCACAAATGAATCAGCTTTGTGGCAATATCTTGCAATTGCGAAATCGACATGGCGAATCGGTGATTGTGATGTCGTTGTCTGCTTACAGTGCTTTTACAGAAGCGCAAAAGCGTACATTACGCCAGTTTGGGAAACTGGTTCCTATCGATGTCACAACAATAGAGACAATTGGCGGCGGTAGCGTACGTTGTATGATGGGGGAGATATTTCTGCCGCGTCAGCATACTAGCTAGCGTTCGATCAAGTCTGGCGTCATAGGCAAACGGCGACCGCGGGTCGCCGTTTTTGATCGGACGTCCTTTAAGAATGCGTTCGCGTTTTTGCTTTCAAGGGCATTTTGTCAAACGACACACCTTTCCATCCGGTTACCATAAAATTACGAATATTTTTATGATCAGTCCCAGAGGGATGGCTCAACACGTCCTCGCGGTAGTACCCTCCGAAACACGCGAGCGTTTGCGCTTCCGTTAACTCATGCAGCTGGCAAAACGCGAGCACTTTGCAAGAGCCTGTATTTTGTCCAGCTTTATTGGCGAGGTTACCGTTAGTAAATCGCGTGGGCGCGTAGTCGTAATGTGCATCTATCACCGCCATCGTCTCATCAAACATTACCATATCGGGTGTTTGCGTTACCTTGGCGAGAAAGCTGTCTAAGGTCATGTCGGTTCCTGAGTTAGTAACATGCGAGCTCTCAATGGAGAGTATATGCACGTTGTACCAACTTGTTCACCGAATGTGAAGCCGCGTCATGTCAGTAATGGATGAATATCCATCACTTAAACAAAAAATAGTGTTGCAGTACTTTACATTGCACTAGGGCATCATTAGTATACAAAACTGTTCGGAGGGATGGCTGAGCGGTTGAAAGCACCGGTCTTGAAAACCGGCAAGGGTTAATAGCCCTTCCAGGGTTCAAATCCCTGTCCCTCCGCCAAATCTAAAAAAGCCGCTGAAAAATCAGCGGCTTTTTTGTATCTATTTTAACCCTCTCTTTCCGAAGTCTGTTCACACTCGCCCGAGTAAGTGATGTAAAGTTCATCATAAATAAGCGCAAAACACCGCTCGAAAATCACAACGTCTGCAAATTTGGGCGATGGCGTGCTAGAATCCGTTACATACGCAAATATATGAATATTGGCGTTTTATTTTTTGCATTGTGAACACGGAATTGCCATGCCTGAATTTACACGTACGCCGTTGCCTTTGCCGCCTGACTTTGATCGCGACAACGACCAGTTACTCCTTCACTCTTGTTGTGCTCCTTGTTCGGGAGAGGTGATGGAAGCTATACAAGCAAGCGGGATCCGCTACAGTATCTTTTTTTATAATCCCAACATACATCCTGTTAAAGAATACGAAATTCGCAAGCAGGAGAATATTCGCTTTGCAGAAGATCATGACGTGCCGTTTATCGATATGGATTACGACACCGATAACTGGTACGCCAGAGCAAAGGGGATGGAGTTTGAACCCGAGCGCGGCATCCGATGTACCATGTGCTTTGATATGCGGTTCGAGCGTACAGCGTTATATGCCGCCGAACATGGTTTCCGGTTTATCAGTAGTTCACTGGGTATCTCGCGCTGGAAGAACATGCAGCAAATTAATGATTGTGGCCATCGCGCAGCCGCCCCATATCCAGACGTAAGCTACTGGGATTACAACTGGCGCAAGCAAGGTGGTAGTCAGCGAATGATAGAAATCAGCAAGCGCGAGCGTTTTTACCAGCAGGAATACTGCGGGTGTATTTATTCGCTGCGGGATACGAATAAACACCGCCTAGCGCAAGGACGCGAGCGAATTAAGCTCGGCGTGCAATACTACGGCGACGATTAAAACTAAGCACCCGAGTACAGCGAAATGCACCGTAAACGATCTGATCTCCCACCCAGAATGGTTGCTGCTTGTGGTGATTGAATTTACGCGACCAGAACAAGCACAAGGTCACACGACACACGTGGAAGCATCACGTAAGAGGTAGCGGTTTCCCACCGTGTGGGCAAGCTAACATATTCTGAGAAAACAACCCTTTATCCTCATGTGGTTACTTTCAGAATTCAGTTCGCCAGGAGTTTCCGCATGACAGACGCTATGCACGCCATTGTGACCCATCCACACTTAACCCCATCGCAGAAAACGTTAGCGCTCGCTGCGCAAGCTGATGCTGCTTTACTCTACGTACCTTGCAGCCGAGAACTTACGGCAGCGATGGAGCAGGGTGTGATCGGCGATATGTTTGAGGGTCACGCTCCCTTTAAACCGCGTTATGTGTTGCCCGATTATGTCCGCTTTTTAAAACGCGGGTCGGAGTATTTGGCGTTAACGCCGGCAACCGATCTAGAGGATGCGCTTATGAAGCTCATGGTGCTGTACCATCATGTGCCTTCGGTGACCAATATCCCGGTGTTTTTGGGTTACCTCGATCAACTCCTGCTGCCATATTGCGAGGATGTGAGTGATGAACATTTGTATCAAGCGCTCAAGCGATTCTGGATCCAACTCGACAGAACACTGCCAGACGCATTTATGCATGCCAATATTGGCCCAGATGATAATCGTGTTTGTCGCATGATTTTGCGCATCGATGCAGAACTGCAGCAAGTTGCCCCCAACCTGACCTTGATGGTAGATCCGTCTCGTACCGCGCGCACCCTAGTTCGGCAGGCGACAGATAACATCATTGCCTGTAGCAAGCCACATATTGCTAACTGGCCGGTACACCAAGCCACATTTGGTGATGCAGAGGCTCACTGGCCCAATATGGGGATTGTGAGCTGCTACAACGCGCTACCGATTGGAGGCGGTGCGAACACCTTGGTACGCCTTAACTTAAAGAAAGTCGCAGAAGAAGCCAATGATCTCTCGACATTGCTCTCGCACACCTTGCCACATTACGGTGCATTGATGGTGGAGCTGATCGATGCACGCAGTCACTTCCTGCATCAAGAATCACACTTTTTTAATAGCTTTCTGGTGCAGGAAGGCTTAATTGATGAGAAAAAATTTGTACCCATGTTTGGCGTGTACGCGATGGCTGAAGCGGTCAATACCCTGATGGCACGCCAAGGTCTATGTGGCGAATATGGTCACGATGCAGCGGCGAATGAGATGGCACACGATATCACCAAAGCACTGAGTACGTTTGTAGCAGAGACGCCAGTGAAGTATGGCTGGCGTGGACGAGCGTTGCTGCATGCGCAAGGTGGGTTATCCATTGACCAAGGGACCACTCCGGGGGTGAGGATTCGTTACGGTTGTGAACCGGATCCTGTCACCCATTTACAGGCGCTTGCGCCGTTACATCCTTACTTTGAAGCGGGTGTGAGCGAGATCCTAACATTGGATGAAACCATAAAAAGCAATCCCGATGCATTAACCGATTTATGTTTAGGGGCGCTGCAATCCGGGCTGCGTGAATTCACCGCGAATACAGATGGGAATGATCTTGTGCGTATCACCGGCTATATGGTGAAAAAGTCCGAGATTGCCCAGTTTAAACAATCGGGCTCTCGGACCAACACCACGGTATTGGGCGCAGAAGCTTCTGATATGACGACAGTGACAGCACGGCAGCCGCGAGTTGTGAGTGCGGAGTTTCTCGCCGGCGCGCGTTGGACGGACACTCATGAGCCATCCTAAGCAGGAGAAAACATCGGGGTCAGTGGCTCGGGTGGCGAGTGTGTTGCCCTATTCCTGTGTCGATGGTCCCGGTAATCGGATGGTGTTTTTTCTGCAAGGTTGCCAATTTCGTTGTCCAGTGTGCCACAACCCTGAAACCATTGAACGTGACAGCGCAAGCTCATTCGATATGTCTTTGGCCGAGGCAGTGACGGCGATTTATCAACAACGGCACTTTATTCGTGGAATTACCGTCAGTGGTGGTGAGGCCAGTCTGCAATGGCGCTTTGTCCGCGCGCTTTTTCGCGCGGTCAAACAGCACCCTGAATTAGCCCACCTTACATGCTTGATCGATACTAACGGCAGTGTGTCATGTCAGCGTTGGCAGGCGTTGTCATCCTACATGGACGGTGCCATGGTGGATATGAAAGCATGGGGTAATGACGCGCATAGAGCCTTGACCGGACATTCACCCCGCCGTGTGCGTGATAGCCTAATTTGGCTGGCGCAGCAGGGAAAATTGCAGGAAGTGCGGCTGTTACTGGTCCCCGGGTATACCGACTGGCAAGCTAACCTGTCGTCACTCTGCGCCTATTTATATAATTTGCAGCAAATGCAATTGACGCAGGGAAATGTGTTTTCCGTGCGTTTAAATGGTTTTCATCGAGCAGGCGTGAAGGGCGATGCCAGCAACTGGCTAGAGGCAACACAAGCGCATCTTGATATCATAAAAGTCGCCTTGCAAACGGCAGGACTGCAAACCGTGACCATGCCACCACCTGAATTACTGCCTGCAATGGGGGACCAGCGAGACGTCTGAATCAGCGAGATAGCTAAACGTGTGTCGTCGTGTTCATTAAGCGAACTCCATGACGTGACAAGGCCTCCGGATGAAGCGGAGGCCTTATTGAGATAGTTCTGATCTTAGCTCGGGATCTTAAAAATGATAACTCATGGTCACTTGTGCATCCCACTGATTAGCGCTATCTACAATTGGCGAATCAGCAATGTCACTGCCCAAACGGGTGTATTGCGTACTTTGGCTGATATCCCAGTTTTCGCCCATTGGCATCACAAGCTTGTATCCTAAGTTGTAAGTAAAGCTGTTATCGCCTTTATAAGCCGAACGTTGCATGGTCGCTTCACTGTCTTTTACACCAAAATAATGATCAACATAATCATCACTTAGCCAGTTCACACCCGCGAATGGAACAAAGTCGATTTTACCAAAGTGTGTGATATGCATGTACTTCATGCCAGCGTTGAGACCGTCGTATTCGCCCGTGATATCGTGCCCTACAAATGTAGAAAGAACACCACCCATACCGGTATTGATATCCATATTAAAACCGCCATTGATCCCTGCATTACGATCTTTCATGCCAGCCAGGCTATCAGCGTCTTTGCTCTCGTAACCCTTTGATGCATGACCGATAAAAGCGTTGATATTCACACTGTCATCATTATTGCCGAAAAAACGGTAGTTAAGGCCATTTGTTAGATCAGCGTTGAAGTCTTCACCGCGATAGCCAAGGTTTAGGTTCAGATAGGTAGTGTCATCTTGGCTTTTGTAAAGATCACTTGTCGTGCTGATACCCACTTCAGCGACCGCTTGTCCTTCATGTGAGTAGATATTGCCGTTGCGGATATATGTGTCGCCCGCATAGGCTGCATTTGACGCGATCGCTGCGATAATAATAGCTAGTTTTTTCATGTGTTTTACCTTAAAAGTGTCTAACGCTCGGATTGGCAGTACTCTAAACGCAGCGATGCAATAAAAGTATCTTAAGTTGGTATGGAATTGTCTGGTGTTTGTAAACGAAATAATCGGTAGAAATTAGACTACAATTGAGGTAACCATAGGTAAGATAATCACGTTGTTATGAGTGAAAATGGAAGAAAAAATACATTTGTTTGTGGTTGAAGATGATCCGAAAATGCGCGAAATGCTGACAGACTACTTCGAGGCACAAAATTACACAGTAACGGCATTAGAGCAGGGGACGGGGGCGGCAGAACGCATTTTAGCGGATCAGCCTCATTTAGTCTTGCTGGATTTGATGCTGCCTGGCGATGATGGATTGACAATTTGTCGACAGATACGCAATGATTTTCACGGACTTATTATGATGTTAACCGCCAGTGATGACGACTTTGATCATGTCGCGGCACTGGAAATTGGCGCCGATGACTTTGTTAGTAAACCCATTAAACCAAGAGTACTGATGGCGCGAGTACGGATGTTATTGCGTCGTCAATCAGAAGTTACCCTGCCATCAACACCGTCAAGGCTGTTGCAATATGGTGGGCTTGTGCTTAATCAAGCGCGCCGACAGTGCCAGTTGGATGAACAAAGCATTACGTTAACGGAAAGTGAGTTTGACTTACTGTGGCAGCTCGCGTCACACCCCGATGCGGTTCAGTCTCGAGATACACTGACCAAAGCGCTACGGGGCATTGAATATGACGGTATCGACAGAACGGTAGACAATAAGATTGTTACACTGCGAAAAAAACTGATGGATGACGCGGCGAGCCCGCACCGTATTATCACGGTACGGGGGAAAGGTTACTTATTTGTTCCTGACACTTGGTAAGTTTGCTCTGACGTGACGACCCTTGTTTTGATCAACGCGTAGAGCGTAGGCGCATTTTCACCAAGGGTTTGTTTCCACGTCTCTGAGAGTTGGTCAAGTATGAGGCATAGCGCCAATCCCTTTTCATAAGACATTCTTCGTTCGAGTAAATGGTGATTGTTACTGCTAATGATCCAATTAAAATAGTCATTAAATGAGAGAACAGTGTCATTTGCGGCAGGAACAAACATTTCATCATAGTGTAGAAGAAAGGGTTTGAGCTCTACGTATGTTGCTGTTCCTTCCATTGTTTCACTGTTCGTCTCCGCGACGAGTTGGGGCCATTGCTGATAGCGTTTTTCTCTAATCGCAATCCACTCTCGCAGCGTGCTTTTTAATACGTTTTTGTCTGATAAATTGTCTAACGCTTGGTCAAGTAGCGTCATTTCGCGCGCGAGTAGCTGATAGTGTTCATGATTATGTGGGTATTGTTCGATAAATTCATTACCATTTTGATCATAATGCCATCTTTTTTGGTGATACAGGTGGAATGCTTCATGAGACATAAATTGTGAAAACGCTGCACCTTTATTGTCATTAATGAGGAAAGACCCTTCAGAATAATAAAACACTAATGCGTCTTTACCCTCAATCATTGTGTTTGTGAAGTTCGCAATAAATCGCCATAACAGCGTGCTTAGATCATACCAGCGTGTGCTGTAGAGGTTGCTAATGTTCTGGTATGGTGAGGTATCGACTTTTTTTAGCCAAACGCTATCGTAGTTGTCCGGTTTATTGACGATAAATATTGTGCTGTATATATTCCACTTTTTTTTACTCACCAATACTATAGGGTGATCCTGTAACACATACTGATTGTTCCATATGTCCTGAGGTGGAAAAGAAAATAATGCGTCTAATTCATTGAGCATAACGCGATCAACAAGCGCCATGTTTCGTTGGTTGCTAGGCGAATAAGTTGTTGATATAAAATAACAATATAAAACTATAACAAGTGTGGCAATGAGGGCTAATGTTCTGTTTAACATGACCGTATGACTAGTAGAACTAGACAGCCATGGTATGACTGCCTAGTAGAAGATTAAAAGTGATAGTTAAGGCCGAGATAGATTTGGTTTGACTTTTTGAAATCAAACTCGTCATCGTATTTGTTTTTATTGAGGCGTTGGTGTCTTAACCCTAACTCAACGTCTACATCTTCGTTTAAGTTAACACCTGCACCAATAAATGCGGCAGTCATTAGTCCAGATTTGGAGGTTTGACTTTTTTCGGTTTCGTAGCAATAGCTGCTATTACTGCATTCGGTTATCGCCTTATGCTTGAGCGTGTCTTTATAATGACCGACTTCCAATCCAGCAAAGCTATAAAGAGTAGCACTGATCGAATACTTATATTTTCCGCCTAGACCGAAGGTATCTATATGACGTTTGGTTTCTGAACGGTCTTTCAAGGACGTAAACGTAGAGCCTCCCAAATCATAAAAACCATACATGTCGATACTATGGCTGCCATGCTGATAAACGTTTTTCCCGATGTTGATCGATGTTGTTGACACTTTATCAAAGTCTGCACCTGACGGCGAGTCAGGATGACTGCTCCATCCTTCTGCTATGTCCCAATGCCTTATTTTCGGTGATTTGGCGTCTGTAAAAATAGTGTTGCCGTGTTTAAAACCGATAAAGTAACGATTTTCTGTATTTTCTTTTGCATTGACACTCATCGCAGAGGCTGATGACGTTAATGCTAAAATAACGAGCATTGAATGTGTTTTCATGATTTACACCCCTGATTGTTATAGGGCTGCAGGGTACTCAATATAAAGGGCGATGAATGTCACTTTTTTGTCTGTCTATGTCGACAAGTGGTCAATGGATGTCGCCATCAAGGTAATGCGCTGAAAAATACGGTTCAGGATCGTGACAAACCACCGACAGAAGTCGATGCGCAGATGATTTAGTATCATGATATCGTCTGGTTCTGCATAAGCATTATCTGCATGAGCACTATCTGGACAAGCAGCAAGGACTGTCTATTCATACTCATCATTCGCGTTTTAAGGTACGGGCATGCGCAGAATATATATTGAATTCTATGTGGGGTTAGTGGTTGTTTTTTTTATCACCATGACCTCTTTTTTTGTCTTTGAAGAGGGCGTGCTCGGTGATTATGACGCCATACTCGAACAAAGAAGAGCGGATGGCATTGTAGATATGCTCGATGCCATTGAAGCGACGTCTGGTACAGAGGCTGCCTTGCAGGTACTCCGAGGCTACGTTGACAAGGTCGAATTAGAGCTGGATGTGTACAACACGCACACTGTCCCGGCAACTGTTGCAACCTATTTTAACCAGCAAAGCCGTGACGCTGATGTCTTTTACGATGATGAAGACACGCTATGGCTCAAGCTATCGGATCATCAAACGTTTTACAGTATGCAAAATGCGCCAGACTCTGAGCTACATCAATCCGTTGCGTTTAATGAAGACTTGCTGGTTGTGTTTTTATTCGGCGGGTTTGCCATCTATAGCTTCTTTATGGTGTGGTTTTTAAGTCGTCGTGTCCGTGCGCTCGAGAAAACAGCACATCAGTTTGCAGACGGTAATCTTACCGCACGTGCGTCCACGCGGAGCCACCAGCGTGTTGGATCACTGAATCGCACCTTTAATCATATGGCCGATCGCATTGGTCATTTAGTTACGAGTAGCCGAGCATTAACCAATGCGGTGGCGCATGAATTGCGATCGCCGTTATTTCGAATTCAATGGCAAGCTGAATTGTTGGGAGAAAGCCAGTTAGATAGCAAGCAGCAAAAAAAAGTGGCGAGTATTATTGAAGACACTGATGAAATGACGTCACTGGTCGATGAGCTTCTGTATCTGGCCCGTGTTGATCATCCTAACACGCTATTTTCGCTGCAAACGCTCGATACGTCTGTGTGGATGAATGCACAATGGCCGCGTTGGCAAACGCTGAGCACTAAGTCCGTGAGTTTGGATGCACCACAAGATTTGCCCAGTGTTAAGGCCGACCCTCACCTGCTCAACCGAGTGATCACAAACTTAATCGGTAATGCGGAGAAGTATGCGACCAGTCAAATAGCCGTGCGTGTCTATTGTGAGGACACTCAGCTGGTGATCGCGGTACACGATGATGGTGAGGGGATCGAATCGTCACACTGGCCGTTTATTTTTGATGCCTTTTACAGTGCGGATCGTTCCCGCGATAAAAAGCGTTCCGGCTATGGTTTAGGGCTTGCGATCGTTAAACAAATTGTCACTCGTCACGGCGGCCATGTTGAGGTTGACCATAGTGATTTAGGTGGGGCGTGCTTTCGGGTGATTTTTCCCTGTTAAAATAGATGTGGCACTGCCAGTATAAAGTTGAGAGGGCGGTATTCGTCGCCAACGGGTATTTCGCGTATAATACCGCTCACATCGACAACATCAGGGGCATCATGAAACATCGTAACTTTGTCTTGATTGGCATGGCTATTGTTGCTGTGGCTATCACCATTTTGATCTCGCGTCAGCAGCCCAAAGCTCCCCTTGTTCCTGATTTCCAATCTTTTGCCGCGGGGGCAGAGCGCAAGCAGGCATTTTTTGATTACTTCACGCCCGTTGTCAATACGATAAATAGCCAAATACGGGCCGATCGTACCGCATTGTTGGCATGGCACGCGCGTAAAAATGCGTTAAGTAGCCGAGAAACAAAACGCGTCCAAGCGCTGGCGAATCAGTACGAGTTAGCAGACTTTGATGTTAGCCAGGAAGCAAATTGGATGGCGCTGATCCAACGAGTGGATATCATTCCGCCGTCGCTGGTGTTAGCGCAGGCAGCCAATGAGAGTGCGTGGGGCACCTCACGGTTTGCACGTGAAGGCAATAACTACTTTGGGCAGTGGTGTTTCAGCAAAGGCTGTGGTCTGGTGCCTAAGCAGCGAACGGAAGGCAAAACCCATGAAGTGGCTGCGTTTGAAGGGCCACAAGCCTCGGTAGAAAGCTATATCAACAACCTTAATACCCATGCCGCATATCAAGGACTACGCGAGATCCGCGCCCGTCTGCGAGAGCAAAACAAAACGCTTTCAGGCGCGGTGCTCGCCAATGGGTTAGGGCGCTACTCTGAGCGTGGGCAGGCCTATGTGGAAGAGTTGCAAGCGATGATCCGTCATAACCAACTCGATAGGCTCGACCCGCCAGCATCGTCACCGACTAACTAACGCAAGGAAAGCCAATGATTACCCGTTTGCCTCGGTGGGTTGAATCCGGGGCGTTCGTGTTGGCGCTGATCGCCGGCACCATCAATGCGATCGGTCTGTTGGGCTTTGAACACCAAGCCGTCTCACACGTGTCAGGCACTGCGACGCAATTTGGCTCGGGGCTGTTTGCGGGCCAGTGGATGCACGTTGTTCAGCTGGGTGGCTTATTGTTGGCCTTTTTCCTTGGTGCTGCGGTGTCCGGCTGCTTATTGCATGGCAGCACGCTAAAGCTGGGCCGCCATTATGACTCGGCACTCTTTGTTGAAGCCGGGTTAATTGTGGTGGCGTTTTATTTTTTGTCCCGCGGCATTGCCATTGGTCAACTGGCGGCATCGGCGGCTTGTGGCCTGCAAAATGCGATGGCGACCACCTATAGTGGTGCGATTGTACGCTCAACCCATTTAACCGGTATTATCACCGATTTAGGCTTAATGTTGGGCGGCAAGCTGCGCGGTAACCGCGTTGATAAGCGTAAACTGATGCTGTTTTTACTGATTGCGTCGGGGTTTATTGTCGGCGGCGTGGTAGGGGCGGCGCTATTTGCGCATTTCCACTTTACGGCCTTGTTGTTTCCGGCGGGATTATGCTTCGTGGTGGCACTGTGTTATCGCGCCACCATGACTCGACAACATTTGAGATCGGGCAATAATAGCCAATAAATACACAATGTATTAACAATGCGCGTTTTCGAGCATGGCGTCTTTGTCTTCTTTGTCTTCTTTTTCACGACCATGCTATCCCTAGGTGTTTTCCTCAAATGGCGGATAAACGCGGCCTGATTTCTTGTAGTACCCATTTGCCGTGTCACCATTCGCGCGCTATCCGCCACGCAAAAGTTTGTCCTAAATCAAACAAGCCGCAGTTTCCTTTTCGCTTTCGCGCATAGTGTGATGTTGTCGCCGTCATTGTTGCACGGGAAATGCCACACTCTGGTTACGATAAAGTAACAAGGAGGCCCCATGCCAACTCGCCATTATATTGAAACGGATGTGGTCATCATTGGTGGCGGTGCGACCGGCACTGGCATCATGCGCGATTGTGCGCTTCGCGGCATCTCGTGCATTTTGCTCGAACGTGACGATATTGCGGCAGGCACTTCGGGTCGCAACCATGGGTTGTTGCACTCTGGGGCTCGTTACGCGGTCACGGATACCGAATCGGCACGCGAATGCATCCAAGAAAACACCATTCTTAAATCTGTGGCGCGTCATTGCGTGGAAGATACCAAGGGGCTGTTTATTACCTTGCCGGAAGACGATCTGGCCTACCAAGATACCTTTATCGCCAGTTGTGATAAAGCCGGTATTCCGACACGAAAACTCACACCGCATGAGGCGCTCGCTCTAGAGCCCAATGCTAACCCGGCCATGATAGGCGCCGTGCAAGTGCCCGATGGCACGGTTGACCCCTTTCGTTTGTGTGCGGCAAATGTGTTAGACGGTAAAGAGCATGGCGGCAAGGTATTTAATCATACCCAAGTCACTGGATTAATTCGCCAAGGCGCGACGGTACAAGGGGTTCATTGTATCCACACTCTTACGGGTGAGCGCTTTTCGATTATGGCCCAGCAAGTGATCAATGCGGCAGGGATTTGGGGCCAGACTATCTGTGAGTATGCCGATCTCAACATCAAAATGTTTCCTGCCAAGGGCTCATTGCTGATCCTCGATTACCGCATTAATAATCGAGTGATCAACCGCTGTCGCAAACCGGCCGACGCCGACATCTTGGTGCCCGGTGACACCATTTCCTTAATCGGTACCACCTCTGAGCATATTGAGTACGACCAAATTGATAAGTTGGCGGTGACGCCACAAGAAGTGGATGTGCTGATGCGCGAGGGCGCCAAGCTGGCTCCCATCATGGCCAATACTCGGGTGTTACGGGCTTATGCAGGCGTACGTCCATTGGTCTCGGTGGACGATGATGGCAGTGGTCGTAATATTAGCCGCGGCATCGTGTTGCTTGACCACCAAGCGCGCGATGGCCTTGACGGTTTGATCACCATTACCGGTGGCAAACTCATGACCTATCGACTGATGGCCGAGCAAGCCACAGATTTGGTGGCTGAAAAACTGGGTAACCGCAATGTCTGCCAAACCGCGACACGGCCGCTACCGGGCTCTGAGCCCTCCAAAGGGATCAGCAAAGCCAGTGCAAGCTTGGTCAAACCCGTCTATCAATCCGCCTATTATCGCCATGGCGAACGCGTCAGCCATTTCTTGGATGAAAGTGACGACAGCCAAGCGGTGATTTGCGAATGCGAAATGGTGACCAAAGGCGAGGTGAATTACGCCATTCAATCGTTGGATGCAAAAAACATCACTGATTTACGCCGTCGCACCCGTCTTGGAATGGGGCCGTGTCAGGGCGAGTTGTGCAGTTATCGCGCCGCCAGCTTATTCAGTGAGTGCGGAGGATTAGATGGGCAAGCGAGTGCTGGGCTGCTGGTGGACTTTCTTGAAGAGCGCTGGAAGGGCGTCAAGCCTATCTTCTGGGGGGACGCTTTACGCGAAGCCGAATTTAGTTACTGGATTTATCAAGGATTATTTGGCGCCGGTGATGTGCCTAAGTCGTCGAGCGAGGAGTCAAAAACGGAAATGAATGAGCAAGTGTCCACTCAAGCTGTCGATCAGGAGGTCTCACAATGATTCACTATGATATTGCGGTGATTGGCGGTGGCATTGCTGGGTATACGGCAGCGATACGTGCATTGGAAGCCGGCAAAAAAACGGTAATGATCAGTGCGGGACAAAGTGCACTGCATTTTTCCTCGGGTTCAATTGATGTACTGGGCCATTTTCCTAATGGTGAGCCGGTTACCCAACCGTTTGAGGCGATTCCCAAATTGGTCCGCCAGCACCCTGAGCACCCTTATGCCAAGGTGAGCCTTGATGAGATCACCGATTCGTTAACCTGGTTCCAACAGCAACTCAGTGCGCAAAAAGTATGTTTGTATCACCAAGAAGACAACGCCAATCATGGCCGGATCACGCCGCTGGGCACCGTGCGTCCGACGTGGTTATCGCAAGGGCACGTGTATCAACATCGTGGCCCGCGCCGTTTTTCGGGTCTCTGTTTTGCCGCCATTGACGGCTATCGCGATGCGCAACCGACGTTAGCCAAAGACACCATTACCGCGCAGCGTGATTTTGCCTCCTGCCCGAGTCGTACCATGACGCTTTCGATTCCTGGTGCGGAGCGTCTGCGCCGTAACCGCAATGAATTGCGCTCGGTTGATCTGTCACGCTTACTGGCCGAGCCTAACGCCTTTGACAGCCTGTGCGAGCAGTTAATCGCGCAATCTGGACCGGATGAGCTCGTGATTTTGCCTGCTATTATTGCCAACGTCGCGGGCGAGCAGGGCATGGATGCACTTAAACAGCGCACCGATCGTTGCTTCCATGAAGTGCCCACCATGCCGCCTTCGTTACTCGGGATTCGAATAGAAGAGGCCCTGCAGCGCGCGTTTGCCAGCGCAGGTGGCATGTTGCTGCGCGGTGATCAAGTTACCAGCGGCGAGTTTGACGACAGTGGCCGCCTCACCGCATTACATACCCGTCAGTTAGAGGATATTCCGTTAACCGCAGAGGCAGTGATCTTGGCGACGGGAAGCTATTTTAGCCGCGGCTTGAATGCGGATCGCACCCAAGTTAGCGAGCCAACACTGGGGTTAGATATGGTACAAAGCCCTGACCGCAGCGAATGGCGCAATGACGACTTTTTCAGCCAGAAAAGTCATCCTTTTATGGCCTTCGGTATTAACACCGATAACCAACTGCGGCCTACCGCGCGCGGAAAACGTTGTCAAAACGTGTTTGTATGTGGGGCAGTACTCAGTGGTTACGACCCCGTCTTTGAAGGTTGCGGCGGAGGCGTTGCGGTTGCAACAGGCTACGCCGCGGCACAACGAGCACTTGCCGTGATGGCAAACGCTAAGGAGGCCATATGTTAACTGAATGGCTTAAACAGCGAGAATATCGCGACCATGCACCGCAGCCCACCAGTTTTGACCAGTGTATCAAGTGTACCGTCTGCACTGTGTACTGCCCCGTGTCGAAAGTGAATCCGGCGTATCCGGGCCCCAAAGAGTGTGGGCCGGACGGCGAGCGTCTGCGGATTAAAAATCCAGAGTATTATGACGACCTACTCAAACTATGCACCAACTGCAAACGCTGCGAAACCGCCTGTCCCTCTGGGGTAAAAATTGGTGATATCATTGCCGTCGCTCGGGGTAAACATGGCGAGAAAAACATCAATCCTAAGTTGATGCGTGATTACGTGCTCAGCCACACTGATTTATTTGGTACCTTGGCGAACCCGGTGGCACCGATTGTGAATGCGATGACGGATCTAAAACCGGTAAAAGCGGTGATGCATGCCACCATTGGGGTAGATAAACATAAATCCTTGCCTAAGTATTCTTTTGGTACCTTCCGCCGCTGGATGAAAAGCCAAACGGCGGCACAAGCTGAATACCCCAAACAAGTCAGCTATTTTCACGGTTGTTATGTGAATTTTAACAATCCGCAGCTCGGCAAAGACTTGGTCACAGTAATGAATGCGATGGGCTATGGCGTTCAGCTATTAGAGAAACACAAATGCTGTGGTGTCCCCTTAATTGCTAACGGTTTTTATGATAAAGCAAGACGTAATGCCACCGCCAATACCGCGATGATTGCCGATTCTGTTGCCGACGAGCGCCCAGTGATCGCGACGTCATCATCGTGTGCGCTGACACTCAAAGAAGAATATCCGCATGTATTGGGCGTCGACAATCAGCATGTGGCAGGACAAATTAGCTTCGTGACCCGTTTTTTACTCAAAGCGGCAATGAATGGCGAGATGCCCAAGCTAAAACCCGTCAATAAACGGGTGGTGTATCACACCCCTTGTCACTTGGAGCGCAGTGGCAATGCGATGTTCACCATTGAGCTATTGCGGATGATCCCCGGGCTAGAGGTGATTGTGCTCGATAGCGAGTGTTGTGGTTTGGCAGGCACCTATGGCTTTAAAACCGAGAACTATCAAACCTCGATTGCCATCGGTAGTGGTTTGTTTGCTCAGATTAAAGCTGCAGAAGCCGACTTTGCTATCACTGATTGTGAAACCTGCAAATGGCAAATTGAAGAGAACACACCGTTGGAAGCCTTGCATCCGGTCAGTGTGCTGGCGATGGCCGTCGATGGTACCAACCCATAAAAGCGACGACGACCTCGAATAAGACGACCTTGAATAAAAAGCGCCACCGTATGAGGTGGCGCTTTCGTTGGTCAGTGAAACCGGTCTAGTGATTCGCTTGTGATGGCGTCGAGGCGGTGGGCTTGCCAACCGGCTCTGCCAGTAAAGACTTCATCACACTGATGGTCATTAAGATCACCAATACACTGATAGGTAATGCAGTCACCATGTTGGCCGTTTGTAAGGCTCTTAAGCCGCCTGCGACCAAAAGCACCGCGGCGACGGCGCCGATCATGGTGCCCCAGAAAACACGGAAGCGTTTCGGCGGATCATCATTGCCCATCGACAGAATGGTGGTGAGCACCAAGGTGCTGGAATCGGACGAGGTAATAAACCAGCTAAACAGCAAAAAGATCATCATGGCGTTCAGTATCCAACCCCAGATACCGCCGCCGGTAATGCCATCGGCTGTGGCGAACAATGCCGCAGGCAAGTCCCAGCCATTCACCAAATCAATGATTCCCGCTGTACCGACACCCGTCTCAGCAACAAGCTCTTGATGCAACGCATTGCCGCCAAAAATGGCCAACCAGGCAAAAATCATCAGCGTTGGCGCGCAAAGCACACAAACCACAAACTCACGCAGGGTACGTCCGCGAGAAATGCGGGCAATAAATAAGCCAATAAAGGGCGCCCAGCCAATCCACCAACCCCAGTAGAAAATGGTCCAGGCATTTTGCCATGCGGCTGGGCCTGGTGTTTCAGGAAACCACAGTCCCATCGGGATAAAACCGACCAAATAGTCACTGAGTGAAGCACCAAAGACGTGGATTAACCAGGTAGTTGGCCCACCAAATAAGAAGTAGGCGATCACCAATGCCGAGACGATAATGTTCCACTCGGAAATAATGCGGATCCCTTTGCCGACGCCAGACAGAGACGACATGATTGAGGCCACAGAAATCAAAACGATCAGGATAACCTGAGTCATGACACCCGGGTCGACGCCAAATAAGCGATCGAGCCCCACCGCGATCTGACTGACACCTAACCCGAGCGAGGTAGCGACACCGAATACGCAGCCCAGGACACCCAAGATGTCGGTGATATGACCAATGGGGCCGTAGATCCGATCGCCAATCAGCGGATAAATGGTGGATCGCAGCGCGAGCGGCAGTTTTTTACGGAACGAGAAATACGCCAGCGCGAGGCCAACAATGACGTACACGGCCCAGCCATGAAAGCCCCAGTGAAAGTAAGTAACACGCAGAGCAGCGGCCGCGCGATCAAATCCCATGGTGGTTGCGCCTGCCATATCAGCATATGGGTTGTTGGGGTAGCCGAACGCACCACTTGTATCAAAGTAGAGCGTGGGTTCGGCTACCCCAAAAAACAATATGCCAACACCGACACCGGCGGAAAATAACATCGATAGCCACGAAAAAGTACTAAATTCGGGGCGATCGTCGTCGTCACCCAGACGAATACTACCAAAACGGGTGACTGCAATAATGAAGCTGGCGGCCAATAAGAGAACAAGCACCAACATGTAATACCAACCGAACGTAGACTCTACCCATCCGCGAGCAGCAGCAAACACACTGGCTGCTAGGTGAGTGTTAAACCCGGTAAAAAAAACGAAGACGAAAACCAGAAGGGTAGCGGCGATCATCATATTTTTATGAACGCCCTTAAACGGCCCCGTTTGGGTGACGCAATCGGCAAACGGATGCTGCAATGTGCTGGCATTGCTCGCATCCGACGTACTTCGTGCTGACATGAGTAACTCCTTTTTAAACAACAAAACGCGCAACAATTTACGCAAGGTGCGTTTTCTTTGCAAAAAAAAGAGGCTTTTATCACGGTAGTGAAGTATAAAGTGATGAGAAAAGCAGCAAACCGACACGGGCTATCAGCCATCATGGCAGTGATACCGTATAAACTGGCTGAACTGGTTTATGAGTAGGAGTAAAACAATGCCCCAACCCGATGTTCGTTCATTGTCAGCGGATCGCACCATGTTGAATTTAGGCTATCTTGGCCTATTACCGTTCGCGGGGGCCCTCGTGGTCAGTTGGACTGGGTTGACAGTTTTTGGCTTAGCTGGCGAACAATTGTTTATTACCTACAGTGCCGTGATTTTAAGCTTTCTATCCGGCGTGTT
This sequence comes from Salinivibrio sp. AR640, assembly GCF_001995405.1. Classification (NCBI taxonomy): domain Bacteria; kingdom Pseudomonadati; phylum Pseudomonadota; class Gammaproteobacteria; order Vibrionales; family Vibrionaceae; genus Salinivibrio; species Salinivibrio sp. AR640. The sequence goes on from NZ_MUFD01000012.1 coordinate 79,324, forward strand.
GTGGGGGAACGGCCTGGATAACACATCGCCTACATTGAGTCGGTATGCGTTGGTACTCAGTAATGTGTTCGCCTTGCTTGCATGGGGCGCATTGGTCAAAGGGGCGACACCTCTATCCTTGACCGTAAGCGTGCTTACGGCAGGTTACTTTTTAGTGTGGCTTACCGAACGGTGGGTTCGACATCGTCAACAGAAAAACGATCAGCCAGCGGGGTACCAAACGATGCGCGATCGGCTCACCTTGAGTGTGGTAGCTTTTCATGGTTTGTTACCCGTAATTGCATAACAACAAAAAATGCGCCTAAGTGGCGCATTTTTTTATCGAAATAAATACAGAGAGAGAAAGTAATTCACATTTTGGTTGATAGCACGCAAAACGGCAGCAAGCCCGGCGTCGCTGTTTTCGGTCACATCCCAGGGAATGAATTTGCCGTAGCTTGGCAATGGCAGGCCCGATTGTACCGATGCGGGATTCAGAGCAATTAAATAATCGACATAGTCGAGTGTCAGTGCATCCAATGGCGCTGGCGCCAGATCGTAAGTCGATATTTGAAACTGGATCAGCGCTTGTGCGGCCTTATCGGTGCTCATGGTTTGCGTTGTGTGATAACAGTGCACATCAAAAAAACTATTGGCTTTGCTTTTCATCATTGCGGCTGCCATTAACGACGCGCCGTATTTTCCATCACACAAAAAGAGTACCAATGGCTTGGTATCCGTGTTCAACCGTGTGTCCTCATTGTGGTTAGCATCTGTCATTGCCTTCTTTATCCAAATTGTTCGCAGCTAACATCTCAATGGTGATGTTATCTCGCTGCTATGCTATCGATGTTTCATCTATCCTAGTCACTTCCGCGCGCAGCGCTAGCGCACCTTGAGCAACTTTTGAGTGTGCTACCAATGCCTCTGGCTGTCATCAAACCTTCATCATTGCATAAAGGAACTGTCACTTTGTGCGCTTAATGTGTCTCCTCGTTAACCGAGTTCTTCGTTATGTGTAGATAAATTGATTTACACAGCACTAACTTAAATAATCGACTTGGAGGTTGATGTGAAACTTAAAGCTCTCTTTGCAGCGACGACAGTATCAATGGCCGTGCTGGCCTCAGGTAGCGCAACGGCTGCAAGCCGTGACTACATTAGCATCGTTGGCTCTTCTACTGTTTACCCTTTTGCTACTGTTGTTGCTGAGCGCTTCGGTCGCACGTCGCAATATTCAGTACCCAAAATCGAATCGACTGGCTCAGGCGGTGGACTTAAGTTGTTCTGTGCGGGCGTCGGTGAAAACACCCCAGATGTGACTAACGCATCACGTAAAATCAAAAGCTCGGAAATTGAACGCTGTCAGTCAAATGGCGTCGACGAGATTGTCGAAATCAAAGTCGGTTATGACGGTATCGCTATCGCAAACTCGAAAGTATCGCAACAGTATGATCTCACCCTAAAAGATATCTACACCGCACTCGCTAAAACCGTCCCAGACGCTAACGGCAACTTTATCGACAACCCCAATGACACGTGGAAAGACGTGAACCCATCACTGCCTAACACCAAAATCGAGGTGCTAGGTCCACCACCAACATCAGGGACACGTGATGCGTTTGTTGAGCTAGCCATGGAAGCGGGCTGCTCCGAGTATCCCGAAGTCGCAGCACTTGAAGACAGTAACGAAGACAAATTCAAAGCGATTTGTCACGGCATGCGCGAAGACGGTGCTTTCATCGAAGCCGGTGAGAACGATAACTTGATCGTGCAAAAGCTTGAAGCAAACCCAGATGCGCTTGGCATCTTCGGTTACAGCTTTCTTGAGCAAAACGCAGACAAAGTACAAGGCTCTAAAATCTCGGGTGTTCTGCCAACATTTGATGCCATTGGTACCGGCGAGTATCCCGTATCACGTTCACTGTATTTCTACGTTAAAAAGGCGCATGAGAACGTGATTCCTGGCCTGACCGATTATGTGAAAGCGTTCACCTCAGAAGAAGCAATGGGCAGCATGGGATATCTCGCTGACCGTGGCCTTATTCCACTGGGTGAAAACGAGTGGCAACAAGTACGCAGTGCTGCCGTCGATTTAAAACCAAACTTGTAAGCGCATTGTGAATACGAAAGGGTGGTACGTGTCACGTACCCCCTTTATTCGTGTTCAGGAGGAACAATGACAACACCCATGCTGATGACCGTGATTGCTATTATTGCAATTTCCGGCTTTTTTATTGCTCGAACGCGTTCTATTAAGCTTGCCAACATGGCTGGTGGCTTGAGCAAACTGCATTCTCGACCTAACTATTACGGCTCATATGTCGCCATTTTGGCGGCGATTCCGGCACTGGTTCTTTTATTGTTGTGGCAAGCGGTAGAACCGAACTTGATCCACAGTTTGGTGATGGCACAAATTTCCGATACGTACGTCACGCAGTTCGGCAATGCGGATTTGTTATACAGTCAAATCGGTAATATTGCTCGTGGCATCACCCAAACTGACGATGCTGTCTTGTTGGCTGCGGCGGACCATTATCAAACCCTGAACCATTTAGGGACCACATTACGATTCACCGCAATGACTGCACTTGCGTTGGCGGGATTAGCCTTTGGCTGGCGCTCGCTACGACTGCGTTTACGTGCCCGCAACCGGGTCGAAAACGTTATGCAGGGCTTTTTATTGTTCTGCTCAACCCTCGCAATCTTAACCACATTCGGCATTGTGCTCTCGGTGTTGTTTGAAGCGATGCGATTTTTCCAAATGATCCCCGTGACCGAGTTCATCTTTGGCACCGAATGGTCGCCACAGATTGCACTGCGTGCAGATCAACAAGCCTCAAGTGGTTCTTTTGGTGCGATCCCGCTATTTACCGGCACTTTGATGATTTCATTCATCGCCATGTGTATCGCGGCACCGGTTGGGTTAATGAGTGCCATTTATTTGGCTGAATACGCGTCGCCCCGTGTTCGTGGCATTGTTAAGCCTATTTTAGAGATCCTTGCGGGGATCCCGACAGTGGTTTACGGCTTTTTCGCAGCGTTAGTTGCGGCGCCATTTATTCGTGATGTGGCTCATGCGATCGGCTTTACCAGTGCATCGTCAGAAAGTGCACTCGCAGCTGGTGCGGTGATGGGCATTATGATCATTCCGTTTGTCTCCTCGCTGTCCGATGATGTGATATCCGCCGTGCCTCAGTCACTGCGTGATGGTTCATTAGGGCTAGGCGCTACCCCCTCTGAAACCGTGCGTCAGGTTGTGATTCCTGCCGCGTTACCAGGCATTGTCGGTGGTTTATTGCTGGCGGTATCACGCGCAATTGGTGAAACCATGATCGTGGTGATGGCGGCGGGATTATCGTCTAACTTAACGGCGAACCCCTTGGAATCGGTGACCACAGTCACGGTTCAAATCGTGACATTGTTGGTCGGTGACCAAGAGTTCGATAGCCCTAAAACGTTGGCTGCATTTGCTTTGGGTCTCACGCTGTTTGTTGTGACGCTAGCGCTCAACTTCGTGGCGCTACGCATCGTGAAAAAATATCGAGAACAATATGACTGATAAAATCGAAAAAATTGCGCAAGAGAAGCGTGCTAGGGTAAAAGCAGGCCTTGCGAAACGTCGCGGAAAAGAAAAGCGTTTCCGTTGGTATGGTATGACATCGATTTTTCTCGCTTTCACCTTTTTGGTATTGCTGATTGGGTCGATTGTCTCTCAAGGGTATACGGCGTTTTACACCACCGAAATCCGTTTAACGGTTGATCTCAGTGAGCAAAGCTTGGGCATTGAGGGAAAACCACTGAACGATGAAACATTGGAGTACCTCAGTTATCGTTCGGTATTGGCGAAGGCCATATTTAATGCGATGCCAGAGGTGACCTCGCGGGGCGATAAACGTGATCTATTTCGCTTTATCTCTACGGGCGCGGAATACGATTTGCGTGACCGCGTTGCCGCAAACCCCGATCTGGTCGGACAAAAGATTGAGATTTGGGCATTGGCGGGTGATAACGTCAACCAATTTAACAAAGGCAACATCGACGGCAAACTCCCAGAGTCAAATCGTCAGTTTAAAGACAAGCACATAAACTGGTTTAACCAGCTAGAAGATGATAATCGCGTGCGCACCGTGTTCAACACGCGCTTCTTCACCAATGGTGATAGCCGTGATGCTGAATTAGCGGGCATTTGGGGCGCGACTGTTGGGTCTTTCTACACCTTGTTGGTAACACTGGCGTTGAGTTTCCCGATTGGTGTAGCAGCCGCGATTTACTTGGAAGAATTTGCGCCACGTAATCGCATTACCGAAATTATTGAAATTAACATTAACAACTTAGCAGCCGTCCCCTCGATTGTGTTTGGCTTGCTGGGTCTGGCTGTTTTCTTGAACTTTGCTGATCTGCCACGCTCGGCGCCAGTCGTTGGTGGTTTAGTGCTCACGCTCATGACATTACCGACGATTATTATATCGAGTCGTTCGGCGATTAAAGCGGTTCCGCCCTCGGTCCGTGATGCGGCTTTGGGTGTAGGTGCATCTAAGATGCAAATGGTGCTTCACCACGTCTTGCCATTGGCGATGCCAGGCATGTTAACCGGTACCATTATCGGGATGGCACAAGCACTCGGAGAAACGGCACCGCTACTGATGATCGGGATGATCGCGTTTATCGTTGATGTGCCATCCGGTCCGCTCGATGCGGCCACAGCGTTACCCGTGCAAATCTATTTATGGGCAGAGAATCCTGAAAAGGGCTTTGTCGAAAATACCTCAGGCGCAATCATGGTACTGCTGGCATTCTTAGCCTTTATGAATGCCTGTGCGGTGATTATGCGTAAGCGTCTCGAGCGACGCTGGTAAGTCGGGAGAGAAAATCATGACGACGACAACAATGAACAACCTAACCATGACTGAAGATGTAGTAGAAGCCGCACCACAAAGCACACAGGCACCGAATGAAACCTGTGGCATTCCGTTTGTTGATATGCCACGCATGACAGCACGAAATGTGTTCGTTAATTATGACAACGGATCTAAGCCGGCGATTAAAAATGTGAGCCTTGATATCGGCGAGAAAGAAGTGCTTGCGATGATTGGGCCATCAGGCTGTGGTAAATCGACATTCTTGCGTTGCTTAAATCGTATGAATGATACGATCCCGGGCTGTGAGGTGACGGGGGACATCATTTTGGGAGACACTGACATTTACCACCGCGAGAGTGAAATTGTCGAATTGCGCTCACAAGTCGGTATGGTGTTCCAACGTCCTAATCCGTTTCCTAAATCCGTGTATGACAACGTTGCTTATGGGCCGCGTATTCACGGCTTGGTCGACAGTAAAACTGACTTGGATGAGCTGGTGGAGCAATCGCTGACACGCGCCGGTTTGTGGAATGAGGTTAAAGATCGCCTGGATCAGCCGGCAACCGGCTTGTCTGGTGGTCAGCAACAGCGACTTTGTATTGCACGTACTATTGCGGTCGCACCGGAAGTTATTTTGATGGATGAGCCGTGTTCAGCCCTCGATCCGATTGCCACTGGGGTGATTGAAGAGCTGATCTCGGATTTGAAGAAGAACTTCAGCATTGTGATTGTGACGCATTCCATGCAGCAAGCAGCTCGTGTGTCCGATCGCACCGCTTATTTCCATCTTGGTAGCTTGGTCGAAGTTAACACAACACAAAAAGTGTTTAATGATCCTGAGCATAAGCTGACGTCTGACTATATCAATGGTCGTTTTGGTTAAATAAGCAACGGGGTGGCAGAGGGGAAACCTATTCAAATAGGTGTTTGCTGATAATTTCAGCACTTAAGCGCGAGAAAGTAAAAACACACTTTACATCGCACTGAGTAGCCTCTACTATACGCCCCGTTCCGGAGAGATGGCTGAGTGGTTGAAAGCACCGGTCTTGAAAACCGGCAAGGGTTAATAGCCCTTCTAGGGTTCAAATCCCTATCTCTCCGCCACATACTAAAAAGCCGCTGCTCAGTCAGCGGCTTTTTTGCATTTACTCCCCCGCAAACTCCCAAACTCTGACCTCACCAACATTTTAGGCGATTCTGTCTAAACAGCTATTCTGCACTCTGGTACGCTAACCCTTATATTTATGTCCCTTACATGGCCTTTTGGACGCCGCCAACCGAAGGGCGGTAGCGTGGAACGCAACAAAAGCACCCACATGGATGCACGCTTTCTCATGACTGATTCACACTTTCCCTAGGCGAAAAAATAAAAAGCACGAATAATCAATCGGTTAAAAGTACAAGCGCGGGGATAATGTGAATACCTCAACCGGGATAGGCGGCATGCACACTATCACCGAAGAGAGCTTGATGAGAGAGATGGAAAAACAACATGCGTATCATGAGGTTATGGATAAAACAGGGCGTATAACGATTTTGACAAATTGAGCACGCACACTAATACAATGTTAGGTTTCCAGAGAGGCAGATTTGAAACAACTGATAATATTCTTCTTTACGACCTTTTTTTCTTTGAGTGTTTTAGCAACAACAATCGCTCAAACAACAGCATCCTCATTAAATGTAAGATCAGAGCCAAATGGAAAAGCACTGTTTTCTTTGCCGCAAAACTCAATCGTAGGCGTGATACGTGTGCAAGGGAGCTGGGCAATGATTATGCATCTGCCTGGGAATGATCCCAGCAAAGCCAGATATGGTTGGGTAAGTAGCGCCTACCTTAAAGTTGTTAACTCCGGAAATCGTTCAGGAACATCACAATCTTATGGTGTGTCTGGTGACGATTGCGAATATGAGTATGACTCAAATGCACAGGTATGTGTCACAGCAACTGATGCAGATATCGATTGTAGAGAATCTTATGATGGTTCCTATTATCGTAGTTGTGAAATAGAAGTCGAATACGATCTTTCAACAGACTACGAGGGCGATGACTACCTTGATGTGGATGTTGAGTGTGAAGTAGAAATCGAATACAAGAAAAAAGATAGCTATTCGTGGAGTACAGATTCAGATAGCGAATCAGATAGTCATTCGCTTTATTCATATGGTTCAGAATCTGGTGATATGGATTTTGACTTTTCGTTTAGCTCGTACCAAGAAGTTATTAACGTAAAAATCGACTCTATAGAATGTGAGATCAATAGCGTCTACAAGTGGTAAACCTAACAAGTCAATTAACTTCGCGCCTACGGCGCCGGACAGCCAAATGCACGGCTTCGCCGATGGCTGCCGGTTATTAAAGCGTTAACTTTATTCAGCTAAGGAGAAAGTAAGTTAGTGAAGACGGTTTATATATTAGGAGCTGGATTTTCAGTAGAGGCAGGAGCACCAACTCAAGCCGCGATTATGAAAGAAGCATTTAGGCTTCGCGAACAAGATCCAACTTATTTTAATGAAAGTAAATTTAATATTTTTGAAAATTTTCTTAAAGAACAGATGAATATATCAGCAAACTCTTATCA